>CAZBKC010000018.1:0-19875 GCA_964492345.1 uncultured Steroidobacter sp.
CCCCGCGCATCATGCAGATTCGCCGCAGCGGCGCGGGGTTGCCGCGCGATTGAAGTGAGCATCCATATCGACTGTGGAGGTGCCCGGATGTCTGATCGCGAAATAGGACTTATAACCCTTGGCGCCATTGCGGGGGGAATTCTCGGCCTGCTGCTCACGAATGTCTGGGGAGGCATCGTTGGTGCGATAGTGGGAGCACTCATCGCGCTGGGTGCCGGAGGGAAACGACCATGAGCGAAAGCACAGTGGCGGCGACAACTCCGAATGGGGATGCTGCGGCGAACGGCATGCTGGATGCTTTCGGAAGATGGATACTGGCTGCGGACACTCGCGTCGTATTGATCGGTGCAGTGATCATAGCCGTGGTGATCGGCATTGTTCTTGCCAGCAAGGGCCGCAAGCTTGCGACGGATAGTTACGTTCATCTGGGTCTCACCCTGGCACAGATCTACTCTGCTGGCGCAATCTTCGCCGTACTCGTGCTGACCGATCCGCCAGCGTTCGGAAAGCTGGATCCGTTCGCGCGCCAGAGCGCGGGGTTAATTGCCTGTATCGTGCTGATCATGGGTGTCGTGCAGCATGTCTTGGGGCTATTTGGTGAGGCAAAGAGCGCAAGAACGCTGACCAGCCAGCTGGAGGAATTGGCTGCGAACGTCTCCACTTTGGGCGACGGTAAGCTCACAGGTGACCCGCTGAAGTCGAGAGCAGAAGAACTCGCCAAGACAGCTCGCAGCCTGGCGTCGGACAGCGCGACTCTCGTGACAGCGGCTGAGAAGATCGTGCAGAAGTGACGAAGTATCGATCCACTTGCTGAGTGCTTGCGAGCGCCGTTTCGAGACGATGCATCCTCCATAACGAAATTCAAACTTGGGCAGCTGCAATGGAATATGCCGCATTCATCAGCTACAGCCACGCGGACGAACAGGCTGCGCGGTGGCTCCATCGGAAACTCGAAAGCTATCGCACACCGCGAGCCCTGGTAGGGCGTCAGGGTCGTCATGGTCCGATACAGCGTCGTCTGGGAAAGGTGTTCCGTGACCGCGACGAGTTCGCAGCTGGCGGCGAGCTCACCGCCGAGATACAGGACGCGCTCAGGCGGTCGGCGTCACTGATCGTTCTGTGTTCGCCGCGCTCGGCTGCAAGCCGCTACGTGGCAGCGGAAATCGAGGCGTTCCGCTCCCTGGCGCGTGGCGGTCGCATCATTCCGGTGATCCTGGACGGTGAACCGTCCGACTGTTACCCCACGCCCTTGCGGGAAGCTGATGAACTGCTGGGTGCGGACCTGAGACCAGGCCGTGACGGAAAGGAGGCAGGGCTGCTGCGTTTGCTCGCCGGTCTTCATGGGGTGGCATTCGATGAACTGGCACAACGTGAACGGGTTGCTCAGCGATTGCGCATGCGCCTTGCCACCGGTGCGGTTGTGCTGTTCGCTGGCCTCGGCCCTCCCGGATCGGCGAGTTCGAATCCAATGCTGCCGGCGATCCGCACACGGGTGTGTGGTCGGCACTTTTCTTTCTCGGCATGGGGCCCACCGTCATATCCGCTTCAGGCGAACGTCCTGTCGAGCGGTGGGAGTATGCCGAGGACACCCGGACGTGGACTTCGTCGGAAATCTATCGTGGCGATCTGCCGATACGCTCAGCTGAGCCGGATGCCGCGGGCCGAAGGCTGCTGCTGTTGGAGGATCTGGATCACGGGCAAAAGTCTGCGCGAGTCTATTCGTTAGAGGCAGCGCGAACATGGCTCGAACTTGGCCGCGACTACAAGTGGCTGTTCGCGGTATTCAGCGCAGACAACGAGGCGATGGTGGCCGAGCACAGCCGGTGGCTAAGGGCGGTGCGGATGATCGGCATCGAAGAGGCGATTCAGGCCGCGCGTGACGGATTGTCGAGCCAATGCCGCGCATTTGCCGAGGATAACTTCAGGAACTCGCCCTGCTGGCCCAAGTCGCTCGGCGAGTAGCGTATTCGTGTCCAGCGGTCCTCCAGCTCTGAGAAATCGATGCGTGTGCAGTAGTAGGGCGTGTCCAGCAGTAAGCGCCCTCTGTCCTTTCGGTGCCGGCGCTGTCCGAACGGGCGCCGTTCGAACGCACGCTCGACAGGTGAAGCCCCTGACATTGGCAATGCCCCGGTCCCGGCACACGTCTGTGTCGGCATGTCGTGGGCAACTGCAGACTGATGATTCGCGACAGTAGCGAACGGCAAGCGCCGTTGCCCCGATATCAGTCCATCCATGGAGTCCGTCATGAATTTCGTTGCATCGATCCGTTTCAATCTTTCGTGCGCCGCTCTCATCGCCATGCTGACCGCTGCCTCTGCAGCCGCTGCTCCGCCCGGGCAAGGCCCCCGCGGTCAGCACTCGGCGCCGGCAGGTGTCTCGTCAATTCCGTCCGTGGATCGGTCTTCAATCACACGCAAGGCAGGGCCACGTCAAACCGTCGTGATGCAACGCCGCGATCGTGAACTGCAGCAACTCGTCTCGCTGAATCCGGCGCTTGCGATCGCCGCGGATACCGTGTCGACAAGGGCGTCGGAATGCCGTACGGCACGCCGTGCCGGTCCCCGCAATACGGTCCGCACCTGCCGCTGACGATCAGTATGAGAAGCTGCGTTGACGCGCTCCATAACGCAAGATACTTTGCGTTAGCGAGGGCGCTGCAATGAACGACGTAGAGCGAGCCATCGCGGAGATTGCCGACATCCGCGCCCGGCTTGCTGCAAGCACGAGATTCCGCGGCATCGCGCCAAAGGCAAGCGCGTTGACAGGCCTGCTCGCATTGGCGGTAGCCATCGCGCAAACCCTCTGGCCGGACACGCTGGCGCGAGATGCACTGCGATACATCGCGGTATGGGCCGGATTCACCGTTGCTTCGAGTGTAGTCGTCGCGATCCAGGCGGTCGCAAGATCCCGTTGGCTGCACGGGCAGATGGCGGGAACGATTCTGCGATCGACGTTGCGCCTGGTCGTGCCGTTCGTCGCGGCGGGCGTCGTCGTTACCTTCGTGATCTGCCAGTTCGCGCCCGGCAGCATCTGGATCCTGCCCGGTTTGTGGCAAATGTTGATTGGGCTCTTTGGCTTCAGTGCCTTACCGAGCATGCCGCGAGCAATTCTGTGGCCTGCGTGCTGGTACCTGGTTTGCGGCGCAATCGTACTGGGAATAGCAGCGTCGAGTGGCACGCTGTCGCCGTGGTTGATGGGCGCACCCTTTGCAATCGGACAGCCTGTGGTGGCCCTGATCCTGTATTTCGACAGCGGAGAATGTGATGACTGATGCCACGCAACGGGCGCCCTTTGCCTACGAAGGTCTCGAACGTGCCTTTCACGAGAAGGCGCGCCTGGGGATCGTCACCTCGCTTGCAGGGCATGCCGACGGCCTTGGTTTCTCCGATCTGAAATCGCTCTGCGCACTGACGGATGGCAATCTGAGCCGTCATCTCCAGGTACTCGAGGAAGCGGGTTACGTGCTCATCAAGAAGGGCTACGAAGGCAAGCGCCCAACCACGTGGTGCCGCCTCTCAGCCAAAGGCCGGGCTCGATTCTCGGAGTACCTCGCGGAACTGGAGCAGGTGCTGCGTAAAGCGACGAAGGCTGCGGCGCAAGGCAACGGTGCTGCCCGCCCCGCGCGGCAGCCGGGCTGACGCAGCTTTACCTGTCCCCGGGGTAAGGCGCCCACGGGAGAGGAGACACGCCTCAGCCTGGTGCCATTCGGGCCAGATCCTGCCTCATCAAAGTAGCGTCACGATGTTGCTTGGGCAACATTGACAGACTCTCCACCGAAATGTACTTTGCAATACAAAGTAGATGGCCGGAACTCGTATTGCGATAGCGCCGGACGACTGAGTGCGCGGCAGGAGAGAACGATGACTTCTCTGGAAACACGATCCGCAACGACGCCGGCGCAGATTCCGGCTGACAGGGTGTGGGATCACAGCTTCGATGCTTTCACGGCCGAGCTCGACGATCCCTTTCTCTCCATTTCACGCCTGCACGACGAGCCCGGCATCATCTGGGCAACGGATGCGAGCTATGGTCGTCCAGGCTGGGTCCTGACCCGGCATGACCTCATTTCAGAAGTGTTCATGGACCACGAACACTTCACTGCCGCGCGCAAGGGCATGGTTGCAGACCTGCTCGGTGTGAACGTCCGGCTCAACCCGATCGAGATCGACCCGCCGGCGCACTACGGATATCGCCGCATTCTCAATCCGTTCTTCACGCCCAAGGCGATCAATGGCCTCGATGCGGCCGTTCGGCAGGCGTGCCAGGATCTGATTGCCGGGTTCGCGGACCAAGGCGGCTGCGAATTCATCGAGCAGTTCGCGACACCCTTTCCCTCCTGCATCTTTCTCGATCTGATGGGCATGTCGAAGGACATGCTGCCGCAGTTCATCGAGTGGGAGGAGGGCTTGATGCGCGGGCCAGATCCCATGAGCCGTGTGACCGCGGCTCGCGCAATCTACGCCTATCTCGAGAAATTCCTCGAGGAGCAGCGCAAGAACCCGAGCACAGATCTCGTCAGGGCGATCGTGACGGGGGAGTTCGAGGGCCGACCGCTCAATCACCTCGAGACGATGGGGATGCTCTATGTTCTCTACGTCGGCGGACTGGATACGGTGTACAGCACGCTGGGATGGGTGATGCGGCATCTTGCCACGCATCAGGACTTGCAACAGCGCCTGCGCGCCAGTCCGGGCGACATTCCTGCGGCCGTCGAGGAATTCACTCGGGCGTTTTCAGTCGTCGTGACGCACCGCGAGGTCGCAAAGGACTTCACCTTTCACGGCGTACCCATGCGCAAAGGCGAAGAAGTCAACTTGCCCCTTTCACTCGCCAATCGCGATCCGGGCGTTTTCCAGAATCCGCACGTGGTCGACATCGACCGCAAGCCGCGGCACCTCAACTTCGGGACTGGCGCCCACTCGTGCCTGGGCATTCACCTCGCGAAGCGGGAAATCCGCACCGTGCTGGAAGAATTCCTCAAGCGCTTTCGCGACATCCGGATCCCGGAAGGCGAGACTTACCGATATCACACCGGCCGCACCTTCGGCATCGACTACCTGCCGCTCGTCTGGAGCACTTGAAACCCACGGGCTCATTGTCTGCTTTCGGTGCTCAGGGCCGGGGCTTCGGGTTGGCCCGGCAATCTATCGAACGCTCGCCTCTCCTTGTGCGAGACCCGGATGACTCACAACGAATGCGGCTGCGCAGGGCCGGATGCCGATCGCGACCTTGCTTAAAAATTCAATAAATACAGAGTATTAGATCGGCATGCGGTGAGTATTTCATCTCTTCGCCGCACAGAATGCGGTGAATACAGGCATAATCACCGCAGGAGATGCGGTGAATGGCCACTTATATATACGAACTCCCGGCCTGGCCGGGCTTCACATGGGATGAGGCGAGCGTGGCCCCACGGCTGACGGTCGTCAGCCGCCGGCAGGGCCGTCTCATCGGTCGCATGGAAAGCCTCGGTTTCGAGCTGAAATCCGAGGCCGTCCTCACCACGCTTACCGCCGACGTGCTGACCTCCAGCGAGATCGAGGGTGAGAAGCTCGACAAGGACCAGGTGCGTTCGTCCATCGCCCGACGGCTGGGCCTGGATGTCGGTGCGCTGCCGAAGGCGGACCGCAATGTCGAAGGCGTCGTCGAGATGATGCTCGACGCCACGCAGAATTTTGCCGGGTCGCTGACGCAGGACCGGCTGTTCGGCTGGCATGCCGCGCTGTTTCCGACGGGTCGCAGCGGTATGCGGAAGATCATCGTCGGTGCCTTCCGCGACGATAGCGATGGCCGCATGCAGGTCGTCTCGGGTCCGATCGGCCGGGAGCGGGTTCACTATGAAGCTCCGCAGGCCGCTCGCCTCGGGCAGGAGATGAGCGCCTTCCTCGACTGGTTCGAGGGCACGACGCCGGGCGATCTCGTTCTCAAGGCAGCGCTCGCGCACCTCTGGTTCGTGACCATTCATCCGTTCGAAGACGGTAACGGCCGCATCGCGCGCGCCATCGCCGACATGATGCTGGCGCGTTCGGAAGGCTCTTCGCAGCGCTTCTATTCAATGTCGGCACAGATCCGCGACGAGCGGGATGCGTACTACGACGTTCTTGAAGCGACGCAGAAGGGCGAGCTGGATATCACCCGCTGGCTCACCTGGTTTCTCGATTGTCTCGATCGCGCCCTCGAAGGCGCAGAAGACATGCTTGGCAGCGTGCTCGCCAAGGCGCGGTTCTGGGAGCGTATCAAGGCCGTTGCGATCAACGAGCGCCAGCGCGCGGTTCTCAACCGGCTGCTCGATGGCTTCGAGGGCAAGCTCAACACCTCGAAATGGGCCAGGCTCACGGGGGTGTCGACCGACACGGCGCTGCGGGACATCACCGATCTGGTGGACAAGGGAATTCTCGGCAAGCAGGCCGCAGGAGGACGTTCCACCAGCTATTCGCTCGTTGGCATGGACGTCCCGCCGAAACAGGTTTGATCAGATGCAAATATGCAAACCTCGCTGATGGGTGACACCGTAGCCTCTGAGAAATCGATATATCGTGGAGCACGCTTGGATCCCCTCGGGAAGACTCGACTGCGATACACGGGAGTAGACTTTAAGCTGCTGTACCAATCGGCTGCGGGCACATCCATGAAACGTGTGGCGATACTGACCAGTGGCGGCGATTCACCGGGAATGAACGCCGCGATCCGCGCCGCCGTGCGCACGGGTATCTCCTATGGCTACGACATGTACGGCGTGCGGCACGGTTATGCCGGACTGATCGCCGGCGACTACGTTCGTCTCAGCCGCCGCGACGTGGGTGGCATCGTGCACCAGGGCGGCACGATGCTCGGCACCAGCCGCTGCGACCCCTTCCGAACCATGGAAGGACAGCAGGCGGCGCTGGCACACCTGCTGAAGGGCGAGATCGACGCGCTGATCGTCATCGGCGGCAACGGTTCGCAGACCGGCGCTTTCGCCCTCTCGCAACTCGGCTTCCCTGTTGTTGGCATCGCCTCGACCATCGACAACGATCTCGTCGGATCGGACATATCTATCGGCACCACGACGGCGCTCGATATCGCCCTCGAAGCGGTGGATCGTCTGCGCGTGACCGCCGCCTCGCACGAACGGGCGTTTCTGATCGAAGTGATGGGCCGGCACTGCGGGTATCTCGCCCTGATGACGGCAATCGCCGGCGGCGCGGAGGCAGTCGTCGTGCCTGAAGTCGAGACCCCACCGGAGGAGGTGGCCGTTCAACTGCGTTCGGCCCGCGAGCGCGGCAAGAGCCACGCCATCGTCGTCGTCGCCGAAGGCGCGACCTACAACGCGGACAGCCTGGCGGAATACTTTCGCGAGCACGGTGAAAGCCTCGGCTTCGAGCTGCGCTCGACTCGCCTGGGGCACATTCAGCGCGGTGGCACGCCTGGTATCTATGACCGTCTTCTGGCCACCCGGCTGGGTGCGGCAGCGATCGAACAACTGCATGGCGCAAGTCCGGGCGTATTGCTCGGTCTGCACGGCAATCGCATCGCCCCCACGCCCCTGGCCGAAGTCGTAAATCGCACCAAGCCGCTCGACATGAAGCTGTTCCAGTTGGCGGATATTCTTGCCGCCTAGATCGCCAGCGTATTCCCGGGGGAAAGTGTCATGAAACTGAAAGATATCTGCGTACTCGATGTCGCCAGCTGCACACCCGATCTGAGCGTCATCGGCGCGGCGCGCATGATGCGCCAGCAGCACACCGGCAATCTGATCGTCGTGGACAACGACGAGGACCGCACCCCGGTCGGCATCGTCACCGATAGGGATATCGTGCTGGAAGTGCTGGCCGTCGGGCGCGATCCGGCCACTACTGCCGTGCACGACATCATGGCCCGGAAACTGGTCATCGCCGGCGATACGGAAGACACTTCGCAGGCACTCGAGCGCATGCGAACCCATGGCGTGCGGCGTATTCCCATCGTCGGCGATCGTGGCCGTCTCGTCGGTGTCGTGTCGCTCGACGACATCCTGAAGCTGCATGCCGAGCAGGCGGCAGCGCTGCTGCAGATCGTCGCGAAGGAACAGAACCGCGAAAGCCGCGGCCGACGCTGACATCCACACTCGTTCCCAGGAGATTCATTGGCCGAAACACATGGTCGGCGTCGCCTTGACGCCGCTGTACCGGACTTCGGTACCGGACTCGGAAGACCGGCATCGTCAGCAACATCGCATTGAAGCAGATCGGCACGCTTCAGAATCCATCGTTGACTCGTCCATGGGAGCGACGAACAGAGGAGATTTCTTGATCCGGACGGGATGGGCTTAGAATCTGCGGGCAGTCAACGAACGAAGGTGCGAATGCCAGCCGATTTCCTTCCGGCCAAAGAACCCGGGCATGGGCCGTTGGGAGCGCACAGGTCACATGCGACGCAGAGAGTTCGCATCGTGTTCCTGGTCCTGGTGGCAATGATTCTGCTCTCTGGTATGGCGTATGCCGCCTGGCATGTGAGCGCCAACTACCACCGGGCGCTCCGCACCACTCACGACAACCTGCTCATCCTGTCGAGGGCGCTGCAGAACGAGTTTCGCGCGATGCTCGGCGACGGGCTTGGAGCTGCGTCCTCGTCGTACATGCACATATCCGCTCATCCGGAAATCGCGCCAGATCTCGATGAGGCGCTGCTCAGGGAGGACCTGAGGGGTGGGAACTATGTGCGCGGCATTTTTTTCGCAGTGCAGGGGAGGTTTGTTGCAGCCTTTCGTGACCACGGCCCCCTGCGTCTCGCAGAAGCACCGCCATGGGCGCGATGTGCTGGCGACAAGGTAACGTGCGCGCTGCCGGTCGTGGAGTTCAACGGCTCAGAGTATCTGCCGATCGTAAAGCGCATGACGACACCGGGGCAACGCGAGTACACGATTGGCGCGCTGTATGGCATCGATGAACTCGCCTCCCTCTATCAGCGTCTCAGCCTGCCCCATGCAACCTACACGCTGACGACGACAGACGGCTTGATTCTTTCGAGAATCGACACTGCGGGAAAGCGCTCAGTCGAGCCCACGTCGATCACACGGCTTGCAGCCTTTCCGCGTCTGGCGGCGGTGACAGCGAAGGAACCGGTGATACTCGAGGGCTTCTCGACACTGACAGCAGAGTTCAACGTGGCGAGCGTAATCAGGATTGCTGACGATGTTCCCTTGCTGATTTCCGTCGCGATCCCGCGTACCCAGGTGCTGGCGCCATGGAAAAACAGCACGCGAAACATCGTTGCGGCAACGGCGGGCGCGACGCTCCTGCTGCTGCTCGGCACCGCATTGCTGTATCGCTTCTTCGTGATGCTCAGCCAGCGTGAAATCCAGTTACTGCGGGCACAGCGCGAACTACAGCAGTTGAACGAGACGCTCGAAAGCCGCGTCCGCGAAAGAACTGCCGAACTGGAGGAAGCCAACGCGAGATTGGCGGCAGCCAACGCGGAGCTCGAGGAATTCACGGCGTCCGCATCGCACGACCTGCGCTCTCCGCTTGGAACGATCTCCAAACAGTGCGCCATGATCGAGAATTCGTTGCAGACCGAGTCGCGGGCGGCGGAGATCACCCAGCGCTTCGAAAAAGTGCAGAGCGGAGTCAGGCGCGCCTCGGAAGTCATCGATGGCTTGTTGTCGCTGGCGAGAATCTCGCGACAGGACCTGCAGAAGGTGCCGGTTTCCCTGTCGAGCGTTGCCAGTCAGGTCATCGATGAATTGCGGGAGGCGGAGCCGGCCCGGAACTACGAATTCACCTGTGCGGAGGGCGTCTGCGTCGAGGCGGATCCCCGACTCATGAAGTCATTGCTCAGCAACCTTCTGGGCAATTCCTGGAAATACAGTACTGGTCGCGATCCTGCGCGGATCGAGTTCGGCATCGATTCGTCACAGCCGGAGGCAGTGTTCTTCGTGCGGGACAACGGCGCCGGCTTCAACATGGCGTATTCGAAGAACATGTTCCAGGCCTTCAAGCGACTGCATTCGGCAGATCGTTTCGCCGGCACGGGCATTGGTCTCGCAACGGCGGCGCGCATCGTGAAGCGGTATGGCGGAAGGATTTCGGCGGAGGCCGTCGAGCACGAAGGTGCAACGTTCTACTTCACGCTGCCGCTTGCCATCCCGACTGCTCGTCGCCTGCGTGCGGCGCCGGGCCGGGAAACCGGGAAAAACTTCCCGAGCGACTGAGATGTCACGCAGGTTATCCCGCCTTTCCGGCCCGGCACCCCAGGCACCGTTGATGCGCGGCCCTGCGCCTGTATAGCGATGGATCGCTATGGCACTGGATCCCCCAGAGCGGATAGTCTGGAACGGTAATTTGCTGGATAACTCGAACGGTGTTCGCTGCCGCAGGGATTGATCGATGTACAAGCCGATCTCGTGTCATGCATACGGGACCCTGGTCATTGCCGGGATGTGCCTGGTGCTGGCTGCCTGCGCTTCGCAACCGCTCGTCCCGTATTCGACCGACACCCCTGCGCTGGTGCTCGCGCCGGCCGCACAGGCCGGCGTCGTCGACAAGCGCGCACGCTTCCGCGAGATCTACTGTGCGGTGCTCGAGGCGCGACAGGGGTTGCCCGACCATCGACCCTGCGAGGAAGCCTTGACGCGAGTCGGCGAAGAGCCCGCCGGGACGGGGCGCCCGGTCGACCTGGGGCCGTCGCGGCGGCACCTGGTTGCAGCAGTCGTGCCGGGTGTGGGCTTCGATTGCGTCGAGAAGTGGCTGGAATCGCCGGGAACGAGCGCAGCGCACGTGCGCCAGTTCGGATACGACCAGGTGCTGATCAAGGTCGACGCCCTGTCCGGCACCGCAACCAATGCGCGCCAGATTCGCGATGCGTTGCTCGCGATGCCCGCGGAGCCGGGCCCGGCGCGCCTGGTGCTGATCGGTTATTCGAAGGGGGCGCCGGACATTCTCGATGCGATCGTCACGTATCCCGAGATCCGTCATCGTGTGGCCGCCGTGGTCAGCGTGGCAGGCGCGGTCGGCGGATCGCCCCTCGCGAACGACGCGGAGCAATACCAGGCCGAGTTGTTGCGCCACTTCCCCGGTGCAAATTGCGAGTCCGGAGATGGCGGCGCTGTCGAGAGCCTGCGGCCCGCCGTGCGCAGGCAATGGCTCGCCAGGAATCCCTTGCCGAACGACGTTCACTACTACTCGCTGGCCACGTTCCCGCAGCCGCAGCGCATTTCCTCGGTGCTGAAATCGAGCTATCGCAAACTCGCCCGTGTCGATGCACGCAATGACAGCCAGGTCATCTTCTACGACCAGGTCATCCCCGGCAGCGACCTGATGGCATACGTCAACGCCGACCATTGGGCTCTCGCACTGCCGATTGCACGCTCGCATGAGACCGTCGGAGCAATATTCGTGACCGAAAGCGCTTATCCCCGCGAAGCACTCCTCGAGGCCTTGCTGCGCTTCGTCGAGGAAGATCTCCCGAACGACTGAACTGATTGAGTCAGCGAGGCGACGATGGCGATAAGACTGTTGCTGCTTGCCCTGGTTCTCGCCTGCGCCACGCGCCCGGCACTCGCATGGGTCTACCCGGAGCACCGTGACATCGCAATCCTCGGTATCGAATCCCTCGATCCGGAACGCAAGGCGCAATTCGATCGGCTCTGGGCGGACGCGCGCATCGGACACGAGAAACGCCTGTGCGAGCAGGGCGCCGACACTGCACAGGGGGTGATGCCGGAGTGCATCGACTGGGCAGCGATGTCCGCGATCGCCGGGGACCATTCGTGCTCGAGCAAGGAGCTGTTCGACACGGTCAGCACCTCGGAATGGATACTCACGGTCGCCGAGGTTGCGGCGCAACTCAAGGTCGACCTGTTGCGGGTCTCGAAAACGTCGTCCGTCACCTCTCCAGCGAGTGGCAGCGGCCTGATCGGTGGGTTGCGAAGGCAGATGGAAAGCGAAGCCGTGAGGGCTGATCGCCTCAACGCGCTGCGGATTGCCGATGTACGGTTGCAGCGCGCCGATCCGGAGTATGCGACGCGGGCGGGGTCCAACAATGCCCATTTCCTGCTCGCCCGGCCCAGAGTGGACTTCAGCAGACGGGAATATCTGGAGTCCACGCTCCTGGCCGGGTCAGAGACCAACGCGGTAGGCGTGTGGGGTCACTATCACCTGAGCGCGCTGCAAAAGGCCACGAGGCTTGCGCGCGAGAACCTGGCTCCTGAAGAGCGCTCGGCGCTCGCGCGCGCCATGCTGGTCGATGAAGCGTTTGCACTTCACTTCATGGAGGACGTCTTCGCCGCAGGGCACGTGGCCGGAACCTGGGGTGATATGTCGCAACGCAAGGGCACTCACGACTATTACAACGTCAATGGCCTGGAGGTGCGGACCTGGCAGGGAGGCGAGAACACCATCGTGTTGATGGGCGACGCGCACATGCATCCCGAGGATGCCGCGCGGGCTGGCGAAGCAGTGCGTCTCAGCCTCGAACAACTGCTCGACACCGCGGCCGGACGCTCGCGGCAGGTCAATCTTCCGTACGTGCCGGCGGCTCCAGCCGAACCAGGGGCGTTCGACGTGTGCGGGAACGACAGCCTCGGGCGCTGGCCGGTTGGACAAGAGCCGGCACCGGAGGCTTTCGAACTGGGAGTCGAAGTGCTGCTGCTCACTCCGGTGCCGAGCCTGAGTGCCGGGCTGGGATCGATGCCGCGCTTCCGGGCCGAGGTCGGACCGTTCATCGGCGTGGCCGGCTCGCTCGATCTGCGCTATCTGGACGGTGGTTTCACGGGCCTGGAAAGTGGCGACGGTCTCGTTGGCGGGGCGGATCTGGCGCTGCGTTTCGGGTATGGGATCGAAGGTGTCCTCGGCGAAGAGGGAGATGGGCTCGTCTTCATTTCCGTGGGTTACAAGGGCGACACGCCTTCCAGCAACAAGTTCACCGAGGCCGCGCCTGCCCAGGAAGGCGGCACGCTGACGGCCGCGATCCCGGGGCGTACAGGATATTCGGCACGCTTGCGCATGCCGTTCTACCTGATACCCGGCGATCTGCTGCTGCTGTCGCCGTTGTACTTCGTATCGCCGAAGACCTATCAGAACATGGCGGTCACTGCCGTCAATGGGGGGCTGATCCCATGGCAGCTCGGCCGGGCGACCCGCTTCGGCCGGTTTCAAATCGTGCTGGGACGGGAGATCGGTGCGACCTTCTATGGACTCGGGACACAGGATGAAAGTGTGCTGGCGCCTGGCGTGCCCGCCGGTACGGGACCGCGAGTGGTCGAGTTCGAGTCGACGTACCTGGACCTCCCCATCCTCGAATACCGTCCCTATCGTGCATTCGACACGACCCAGAGCTCGGAACTGATCCTGCAGCTCTTCGGCGGCGTCGACATTCCGAAGAACGGGAAGGTGATCTTTCCGCCGGGCGCACCGGCTGCGGACCTGGATCCCGTGTATTCGATCGGCGTGCGCGTTGTATTCGACTGGCGTCGTTACTTCTGAGCGCCTGCGCCCACACTTCGTCACGGTCAGGCTTCGTCGCGCGAAGTCGCAGCAATATCGCAGGAGGACGTGCATGTCAGACTCACGGGAGCCATCCGCTGCCGAAGGAAAATTCCGTCCGGAAATCGAGGGACTCAGGGCGGTCGCCGCCCTTCTGGTGGCGGTGTTCCATATCTGGGTCGGCCGTGTCTCCGGCGGCGTCGATGTGTTCTTCGTGGTCTCGGGTTTTCTGATCACGAGCGGGCTGCTTGCACAGATCCAGCGAACAGGCACCGTGGCATTTGCCCGTTTCTGGGCGCGTCTGATCAAGCGCCTGGTGCCGGCGGCGTTCCTGGTGCTGTTCGTCGTCGCCGTGGCATCCATGTTTTTCATGCCGCTGTCGCGATGGCGCGCCTCGATCGAGGAAGTGATTGCCGCCGCGCTCTACTTCGAAAACTGGGTGCTGGCCCACAAGGCACTCGACTATCTGGAGCGCGATGCGTCCGCCAGCCCGGTGCAGCACTACTGGGCGCTGTCGCTGCAGGGACAGTTCTATCTGGTGTGGCCGCTGCTGCTGGCGGGCGCTGCGTGGGTGGCGCGCAAGTCCGGCTTCGCGACGCGCAACGCCACCACGGCCATGCTTGCGGCGGTATTTGTCCTTTCGCTTGTTTTCTCCGTCTACCTGACGGCGGTGGATCAGCCGTTTGCGTACTTCAATACTTTTGCGCGCGCCTGGGAGTTCGCCATGGGCGGCCTGCTCGCGGTATATCTGCCGCGGCTTGCACTGCCTGCCGCCGCGCGCTTCATACTGGGATGGACAGGACTTCTGGCCATCATCAGCTGCGGCGCCCTGCTGGATGTGACGCACACGTTTCCTGGTTACGCAGCCTTGTGGCCGACCCTCGGTGGCGCGATGGTGATGGTCGCGGGCACGAGCGGCAGCCGCTTCGGTGCGGATCGTCTGCTGGGATCCGCACCGATGGTGTACCTGGGCGGCATCTCCTACGGCATCTATCTGTGGCATTTCCCGTTACTGGTGTACTTCCAGACAGTGGCCGAGCCCGAACCGCTTCGATGGTGGCAGGGCGTCACTGTGCTGGCGGGATCCGTCGCGCTGGCGGCACTGACGGCACGTGTGCTGGAAGGTCCGGCCCGGCGCTCGGCCATCGGTGCGACGGCACCCCTTCGCGCCTTCGCCTTTGGTGTGGCGTGCGCCGTTCCGGCCCTCGTCGCGACGGCCGCATGGACCTACCTGTACAAGGTGGAGAACGCTCGCAGTCCACGCTCCGTTGCCATGCAGTCTTCCCAGCATCCGGGCGCTCGCTGGAAACCCATTTCGGAGCCGGGAACGTGGCGGGAAGCGATATTCCCCAGCCCGCTGCGCGTGGATGCCGACGAGGATAGTCTGCGTAAACACTGCAAGAGGCGCCGCGGCGAGGAATATCCGCATGAATGCAGTGTCGGCGAGCTGCAACGCCCGGTACTACGTGTTGCGGTGCTGGGTGGCTCGCACTCGGCACACTGGACACCGGCACTTGAAGAGATTGCCCGGCGCGACAGGTGGCAGCTGACGTCGTACACGCGCGGCAGCTGTCCGTTCTATATTGGCGAACAGGTACCTCCCGGCGAGTTCGACGAATGTGAGCGCTGGAACCAGGATGTCCTCGCCGAAGTGCTCCGTCTCAAGCCGGATGTCGTATTCACGACCTCGACGCGCATGGAGGACGGCATCGAATATGTGCCGAAGGGCTATGTCCTGGGATGGGAACGACTGATCGATGCCGGCATCACTGTCGTCGCTATCCGCGACAATCCCAGCTACCTCTTCGACGTGTCGGCGTGCCTCGAGGTTCATGACACGGACACATCCCATTGCACGAAAACACGGGACGAACTGGGCCTGGCTGAGCGCGACCCCGCACTCGAACTCGCTGCTCGATACCCCTCGGTGCGCTTCATCGACCTGACGAACGAGTTCTGCGACGAACGCTACTGCTATCCCGTCATCGGGAACGTGCTCGTATACCGCCACCTCAACCACCTGACGGCGACCTTCGCACGTACGCTGGCCGATCCCCTGCGGCAGGCCATGTACAGAGCCCTGAGCACGGCCCCCTCCGAGGCGCAACCCGCAATCGTATCCAGCGCACCGGGCGCAGCGCCGGACGCCTGAGGAGTGGCGGGTTTCGCGCAATACCTCACCAACGATTGAGTCGCGGGTCGAGGCGCCCGATCCGCTCGAGACACGCCTGCGTAAGTTCGACCGGAGATACGAGCCGGGCTTTGATCGCTTCACTCGCAGGCACAAGGTCCAGCTGAGTCAGATCGGCTGGCAGAGCATTGGCGATCGCCCTGCGGCTCGAACATCCGCTCATTGTCAGTGCTGCAGTTCCGAATGCGGCCAGCATTCCGGCGAGCACTTCGCGCCGTCCAGGTCTGTTCAATGGCCTCTCCCTTCTGCCAGCAGCCGCAGTTCGGCACCCTTTATTGACCCGGCATCAAAAGTATTGAACCTCCTGTTCAAACCTGGAGCAGCGAGTCCGGCGCGCAGGTTCGCTCACGCGGTCGCCCAACGAATGCGTCGAAGGAATTCTGCCCGCGCCAGCCTCGGCGTAAACGCCTTCAGAAAATTGTAGACGGCGTTCGCGTGGACAGGCACTGCGAAGGCGGGCGTTCTAAGGGGAAGCCCGTAAGTCACACGGCATGTGTTCGGATGATCGCCGCTGCAGGCTGCATATAGTAGTGACCCGGATCAACCCCGCGACCCGCACTGCGTGGCCGCTTCGGGAATGATTGAGATCAGGTGAGAGGGCCCGGCCATGGCTGCAGTGTGGATCTCTCGATCGTTTGCGTTGCTGCTCGCGGGTCACATGCTGCTGACACTACCGGCGCCGGCCGTCGCGCAGGTCCTGGAAGGAGTCGTGCTGGGCGAGCCCGTAGAGCATGCACAACTTCATCCGGTGCCGCAGAGTCAGCAGCTTCGCCAGGTTCCAGACGTCGTCATGCGGGGTCGAGCGCCGCAGCCTGCCGCCTACGAGGTGCGCGTCGTCTACCTGATTCCTGCCAACCGTGTCCCGCAGACGGATGCCGAAGACAGGATCCGGAAGTACATCCGGACCATGCAGGGCTGGTTCGCCGATCACATGAAGCGGATGGGTTACCCGCCCAAGACATTCGAGTATCAGCGGGAGTCGCACGGCACAACTCCGCGAGTGAACGTGATTTATTCGGCTCTGCCCGACAGCTATTTTCACGGCGCGTACCTGGATATCTGGGGGCGCGTGCTGACGGAAGTGTCGAACTCCGGATTTGCGCTGTGGCAGGAGGGTGTGACGACGCTGGTGATCGCCGAGCTGCACGTCCAGGAACCGGACGGGCGCATTCGTGAAGGAACGAACTTCGTCGGCGGCGCCGGAACACGATTCTCAGGCGTCGGCATGGTGACCGGCGATTTTCTCGCCAGACTCTCCGAACAACATCTGACCGACCGGCGGCGCTATGCCGGGCTGGTCATTCCAGAAATCGGACCGTATGCCCTTGTGGACTCCGTGTCATTCCCCTGGTACGAGGGCTCCACGATGAGTTCCGTGAGTTCCAGCGCCTATGGTGCGACGATCCACGAGCTGAGCCATGGATTCGGCCTGTGGCACGACTTCCGCAACGACGAGAACTTCAATGGCAATCTCATGGGCAACGGGTTGCGCGGTATGCGGGGCGCCCTTTTTCCCAAGCGCTTTGCTGCCGACGACATGCGACTCTCCTCCGCCTCGGCGTTGATGCTGAACTACTCCCGTTTCTTCAATCCCAGGCGCCGGTTCAGCGACGACTCTTCACCGGTGGTCACGATTCGTACCTACGGCAGATCGCAGCCTGAACAGGGACTGTGCGGACTGGACTTTTCCGCGCAGGACTCAGGCTCCGGACTCGCCGGGGCGATACTGATCCGCGCGGGCCAGGTGGTTGCGGACATGCAGCTCGAGGGAGCTGACTTCTCCGGCCACATCCGGACATTCGACTACGAGCCCGGAGTGACCGACGAGTGGACCCTGCTGGTACTGGATCGCGAGGGAAATTCCAGTCAGTCATCCACGAGGTTTGCGTGCAACTCCGGCTACAACCGTGCGCCCTATCCCTTTGTCACCCTCAGCAGGAAGAGCGCGCGCCGGGGCGAGGTCGTCACGCTCGATGCCGCCCGCTCTTTCGATCCGGACGGCGACAGTTCGCGAATGCGCGTCGAATGGGATCTGAACGGCGACGGCATATTCGATGTGCCAGGCTCGGAGGTGATGCGCCGTGAGACCACGTATCTGAAAACGGGTGTGTACCGCGTCGTTGCCAGGCTGACTGACGATCAAGGTCATTCGACGTTGTCGATGCCGATCGGCATTCCCGTGTACCCGAAATTGCTCGCCGTGCAGATCGACATCGCTCCGCACGACAGGCACAACGTCATCGTGCCCAAGGCGAAGGGCAGGATAGCGGTTGCGGTCCTTTCCAGTCGCGAGTTCGATGCGGGCGCAGTGGCCGCCGCGACTGCCCGTTTCGGACCTGATAAAGCGCAGCCACGCGCGCATAGATACCTGGATGTGAATGCAGACGGGTTGCGCGATGTGGTCCTGCGCTTCGAGATCAGGGATACGGGCATCCGGTGCGGGCAGACGGAAGCCAGTCTCACCGCCAGGACGCGCCAGGACGACATCGTCAAGGGCACGGCGGCCATCAGGACGGTAGGTTGTCACCGCGCTCACGCAGTGCCGGGTCCGGACGTCGGGGGTTGGTTAGCGGGACAGGGATGACACCCCGTGCCCGGCCGGGAGTCCGGGAAAACGATTGACTCAAGAGTCATCCCGTTTTTCCGGCCCGGCACCGCTAATTGCCCGCGCGTGCTGTCGCCCCGTCACGCGTGAAGGCGAATCGCAGCAGCGCTTTCCGCTGCTCCTGCGTATCCGCGGGCGCGAACGTCCACTTCCTTGATGCTTCCATGGAAAGCCGCTCGAAATACCGGCTCGGACCGGCGTCCACCGGCGTGACAGCGACGACCTTGCCCTGCGTGTCGACGGTCACCCGAATCGACACTCGCACCGTTCCCTGGATCGTCTGCAGCGCGCTTGGAGGGGGCTCGGGGACTATCTGGTTGACGGGTTCCGGTAGTGCAGCCTGTTCATCCCGAATTGGCGATTGCACTGGCTGCGCCTGCGTTGAGTCTGGTTCGATCGACGTCGTCGCCGCGGCCGACGGCGTTTCTGCGGTTGAGGTCGCGGGCTGCGGCAGCGGCCCGTCACTGACAACCGGCGCGGCTTCGCCCAAGTCGGGTGCAGGTACGTTCACGGGCAGGTGAGACTTCTCGTCATGCGCAACCGGCGCCGAAGCCGGATCGGCCCTGAACACGGTGATTGCAGCCCAGCCCAGCGCCAGCACTGCGACTGCGCCAACCGCCAGGACAAGTGTGCGTCGCTTCGAATGCTGCCGAACCGGGCTCGGCGGGGTTTTTTCCGGAATGATTTCCGCGCGGATCACCAGCCGGAATGTGGAGGGTCTGCCTGATCGGGGCATGGCCTTTGGGATTCTACGCTGCTGACTCTTGCATCCAGTAAGAAAGAAAGTTGACTGTTGACAGTTGACAGCCAGAGCGAGCTGCTTTCATCGCTCGGGCGGCCGCAGGCCGATGGAGAACCCCGATGGAAAACCAGGCGGTCACTGATCGCTCCCGCACGTTTCGGCACCAAGGCCCACGGCCGAATCCGGTCCTGGCCCGAACCGCGCAGTTGATCGCCGGCGGAGTTCCGAGACTGCGGTTCCCAGTCTCGGGTGCTTTTTTTTTGCGCCGCAGAATCGCTGTTCGGAACCCTGTCACCAAATGGGAAACGCATGTCGCTTTTTGCCAGACGCACCTTTGACGGCATCTACTAACGTCGAATCCGCTGGAAAGGCGCCTGATTCGCCTCCCGGCCTCCGGGTTCTCCACCGTCGGGATAGAGAGCATTGCAATGCGAATCGAGCCACTCACCTGCGCCATCGGTGCCGAACTGGTCGGCGTCAGTCTCGCAGAGGCGGCCTACAACGCCGACCTGTTCGGCGAGATCAAGGCGGCGCTGCTGCGCTATCGGGTGCTCTTCCTGCGCGACCAGAGCATCTCGCGCGGCGAACATGTCGACTTCGCCTCACGTTTCGGCAAGCTCGAGGATCACCCGGTCGCACCCAGTCATCCCGACTTTCCGGGGCTGGTGCAGATCTACAAGAGTCCCGAAGCACCGGTCGATCGTTACGAGAACGCCTGGCACACGGACGCGACCTGGCGTGAAGAGCCGCCGATGGGATGCGTGCTGCGTTGCGTCGAGTGCCCGCCGGTTGGCGGCGACACCATGTGGGCGAACATGGCCCTCGCTTACGAGCGACTTCCCGACGACATCAAGGCGAAGATCGCCACGCTGCGTGCGCGTCACAGCATCGAGGC
>CAZBKC010000019.1:0-2241 GCA_964492345.1 uncultured Steroidobacter sp.
GCCGCGCTCGCATTCCCAGCCCTTGCCATAGCGGCTACGTCCGCAGCGCTGACTCATGCGTGGCCATCCTCGTTCCATCGCATGCCTACCTCGACGCCGGCGGCAACCGCTGGAAATGCGAACGCGGCTATCGCGCAGCCAACGATCAGTGCGTCGCCATCGTCGTGCCTGCCAACGGTTACCTGGATGACGACGGTCGCAACGGCTGGCGATGCAATCGACGTTATCGAGAATCCGTAGACCAGTGCATCCACATCACGGTGCCCGAACACGCGTACAGCAATGAGTCTTCCTACGGCAGGGGATGGGAATGCGAGCGCGGCTATCGCGAAGCACAGGACGCATGCATCAAGGTGACTATCCCAGCCAATGGATTCGTCACCCGTCGCGGTGACGACTGGCAATGCGAACGAGGCTTCAGGCAGACGGGCGAAACCTGTACTCCCGTAGCGGTCCCCGCGGGAGCGTATCTCGATTCCGCAGGCACCGGCTGGAAGTGCGAACGCGGCACGCGCATCAAGGATTCTTCCTGTATTGCGTTCGAAGTTCCCCAGAACGCGCACATCGACCACAGAGGCGATGACTGGGCGTGCAACGGCGGCTATAGCAAGAGATCCATCGGCTGCATCGCCGAGGAGAGTTGAACCATGAACGCAGTAGCAATCCCGCTTCCGACTCCGTGGCGTCCGCTGGACCTGCTGACCCGCGGCACAAGCCGCACCGCCGGTGTGCCCGTACTCGTCAGCCTCGTGCGCCTGCATGGCCGGTGCAACGAACGCGATCGTTTCGTCTGCGATCACAGCGCCTGGGAACTGCTGCAGGAAGTGGGCGTGTCCTTCGGCTGGAAGCAGCGCGGCACAACGTACGTTCCGAACGGCTTCTTCCGGCACACCGCTGCAACCTCGCGCATGACCCGGCACGACTATCGACCCGGTGAGGCCAGTGATCCGAAGTGCGTGGACAACCTCGATGCGATCGCATGGGCTGCCGCACTGAGCATGGGTCATCGATCGCCCTATCTTTCGGGAATGCTCGAGGCAACACACACGACCGATGTTGCGTACTGGGGCGAGCAGGGAGTCGTCGGCCACAGCGCGGCCTTTTCCCTCCTCATGAGGGATTTCACGCAATACGCCTTCGTCGGCGCATTCGCGTTCTCGCACACTGACCGGCATTGTTGACCCGGCAACCTGCCGTCATCACCCGATACATCAAGCCATCGACGACGGTCCGATCCGCCGCGCCCCGGGATGCATGTACGGGGACGTCCGTTGGAACAACGCAGAAAAATTAGCTACTTGAACTCAAGTGAGGCAAGCTGCAATTCTGCACGCGTCCTTGAGAACCACCGGTGTGGGACGTTTGCCGACTCATCCCACTTGCCCCTGGAGACTTCATGGCCCGGCCACCCAACTACAAACAGGACAAGAAGCGTCGCGAAGAATCGCAGAAGCGTCGCAACGAGAAGGAACAGCTGCGCAAGGCCGAGCGCAAGAACAAGAATGGTCCAACCGAGCCCGTCCCTGCCTGAGCACAGGGTCCCGCGGCGACGAGCCGGCCGATAAAGATTCCCACCGCCCCTGACCGATTCGTGTAGGCTCCGCCGCCCGGCACTATCCCCGACTCCTCGTGGACTGCCCACCCACCCGGAGATCAGCATGAACTGGACGCTCGCCGAGAATCACTGGCCCCAATTCAAGGGGCGCGTTCGCGCACGATGGATCAAGCTGGATGACGAGCAACTTGCCGTGATCGCGGGCAAGCGCCCAGAACTGCTGAAGAGCATCCAGAACATCTACGGTCTCAGCCGCGCCGATGCGGAGCGCGAGATTCGCGCGTTCGAGGCCCGCAATCGGGACTATCGACCGAAGTAGCTCAGCCCGGGTCAGTCAGACGCCTATTCCTCCGGCTGCTTTCGCGCAAAAGGATAAGCCCCGCGGGGCGCAGCTCCCGTGGGTGCAATCAGCAGCGACAGCGCCATCGTCAGCGCGAGAATCACCAGGGTCGCCCCCAGCGACCACCCCACTGGAATCCGGTAGACATCGATCAGCAGCATCTTCACCCCGATGAGGATCAGCACCAGTGCCAGACCGTACGACAGCAGGTGAAAGCGCTCGTGCATTCCGGCGAGCAGGAAGTACATCGCACGCAAGCCGAGGATGGCGAAGACATTGGACGTCAGCACGATGAACGTGTCGGTGGTGATGGCAAAGATTGCAGGGATGGAATCAACAGCGAATA
>CAZBKC010000019.1:2251-19851 GCA_964492345.1 uncultured Steroidobacter sp.
CATCCACGATGCCAATCAGGATCACCACGACAGCCAGAGGTGTCGCCACACGCACACCATCGATCCGGGTCGTCAGCTTCTCGCCGTCATAGTGGGGCGCGATCCGCAGGTGTCTGCGAATCCATTTCAACGCAGGATTGGATTCGAGATCGGGCTCCTGGCCGGCAGCCCACCACATCTTGATGCCGGTGAAGACGAGGAACAGACCGAAGACGTACATGATCCAGTGGAACCGGCTGATCGCCCATGCACCGATGAGGATCATCACGGCACGAAGCACCAGGGCGCCCAGAATGCCGATCATGAGCACGCGCTTCTGATAGTCCGCCGGCACGGAGAAATAGGTGAACAGCATCAGGAAGACAAAGATGTTGTCGACCGCGAGCGCTTT
Organism: uncultured Steroidobacter sp.; assembly: GCA_964492345.1. Classification (GTDB taxonomy): domain Bacteria; phylum Pseudomonadota; class Gammaproteobacteria; order Steroidobacterales; family Steroidobacteraceae; genus Steroidobacter. The sequence goes on from CAZBKC010000019.1 coordinate 2,643, forward strand.
CTCGACCAGATAGCCCGTGATGAACTCGAGCGACTTGTCGTTCGCCACGGCTCGCAGCGCCGGCTCAGCACTCATGCCACCCAGATGCCACCACATCCAGCCGACGAAAACGAAGCTGACCGCCACCCAGATGAGCGACCAGATCGTGGCCTCCCTGATCGTGACCTGGTGAGCACCCTGCTTCTGCAAGGCGAAGAAATCGACGAACAGCGCAAGGAGAACGAAGGTCGCGAACAGCGACCACATCAGGGGCGTACCCGTCATCACGGACCTCGAGTGGCAAGGGAGGCTGCGGCGAACAGCCTCGCATTACGTATTGCCTTCGCGGTCTTGCCCGTCGTGCAACGCACGACGCGGTGCCGGGCCTTCTTCACACGCCGTGAACGAAGATCCGTACTGACGACACCTGCAGGGCTTTTCAGCCCGAGCTACTCCCCTGGGAGAGGCGCCGGGGATTACAGCAATTCGATTGCGGGAAGGTCAATCGGGGGAGACATGACGGCCCACGGCGGGGAAGATCCGGAAACCTCCCTGCGGACAACGTCCGCCTTCCTGACGACAGTCCCCCTTGCCGAAGGCCGTCTTGCCGACGCAGTCGGCCGTCATTTCAAAAGAACATCACTTCCTTTCCAGCACCACCACCGGAATTTCTCTGTCCGTGCGCTGCTGATAGCTGGGATATGGCGGATAGATGGCCGACATCATCTGCCACAGGCGTTCGCGCTCTTCGCCGGTTGCGGTGCGCGCGACAGCGGAAAACCTGTCGCGGATCACCTGTACCGCGACTTCGGGATTGTCCTGGAGATTCAGATACCAGGCAGGATGCTGCGGGGCGCCTCCCTTCGAGGCGACGATGACGTACCGATCGCCGTCCTTGCCGTAGATGAGCGGCATCGTCAGTTGCCTGCCGGACTTGCGGCCGGTCGTGGTCAGCAGAAGCGTGGGTGTATCGGGGTGTCCGCCTGCAGCCGTGGCATCCCACAGATGACCTTTCTCCGGTGCCTCCGCATATCGACGCAGGTGATCGACGATCCATTTCGGCAGCTCGGGCTGGCTGGTTGCGGACTGGTTCTCGCTCATCGTGCATCTCCTCATAGACATGACGGCCTGCGGCACTAAGGCTAACGCACGAAGGTCTGCGACAGGAGGGCTGCAGCAGGGAAGAAACAGAAAACTTCTTCCCTGCGGACACCGTCCGCCTTCCTGACGAAGCCCATCCTGCCGAAGGCCGTCTTGCGACGCAGTCGGCCGTCATTTCCAAAACAGGCCGGCGCTGAAACCGTGATGGTGGAGATCAGGCAGTTGCTGGATCTGATCGAATAGCGGCAGGCATCACTGCGCGGGAGACGCAGTGTGGCGTTGATCGGCCGGGCGTCGGAACCGGTCATCATGCGAGCGGCGGCGGGCCAGCATTTCCTGATGCAGGCGGGAAACGCAGTCGCTGCCGGTATGCACGAACAGAAACGGCAGCACCGCGTGGACCAGACAGGCGAGTCCGCCAGCGAACAATCGCACCGCAAACGCGCTTGCCGCCAGCAGATGGGTCACGTAGCTCTCGCCAACCGAGGCCGGATGCTCACTGAAGAGGTGCCTGAGCTGCGTCATGATCGCCGGTCCCGGTAGATGTGGCTTGTGTGCGCTCGCGGCAACCGCGCCTGCGCGTGCATTTGAGCTTAGTCGAACAGCCGCGCGACAGGATTGCGAAGTCATGGACAGGACGCCGGCATGACGCAACAATGTTGCGTCGAGTCGTTCCGTCGGCACCTGCCCGCTTCAGATCAATTTTCCATGGACAAGATAGATCACCGGATTCTTGAAATGCTGCAGCACGACGGTTCGCTGGCTGCCGCCGACATCGCCGACCGTGTCGGACTGTCCAAGGCCGCCTGCTGGCGACGCATCCAACGGCTGCAGCAGCGCGGCGTCATTGTCCGTACCGTGGCGCTGCTCGACGCAAAGGCGCTGAATGTCGGCACCACCGTGTTCGTGACCGTCAAGACAGCGAGTCACAGCGCAGCCTGGTTCGATCAGTTCATGAAGACGGTGCGGCAGATTCCCGAGGTAACCGAGATCTATCGCATGAGCGGCGATGTCGACTATCTGCTGCGGATCGTCGTGCCGGACATCAATACCTACGATGTGGTCTACAAGCGCCTGATCGCCAATTGCGAGTTTCTGGACGTGAGTGCGAGCTTCGCCCTGGAGACCATCAAGTACACGACGAGATTGCCATTGGACTACGCCCGCTTCGGGGAGCCTCTTTACAGCGCCGATACGGATGACGACGAGTCGAAGTAGAGCACGCGCTGGTGATGGGCGTTCTCGCCACCGCCGGGCGCGAGCGAACCGCCTCCCCGCAATCGCCGATTGACTATTGCGACGACTCTTCCGCCACCAGTTCCTGCAGCGTCCTTGCCTCTTCCCGGGTCTCCGGATCTTCGTCACGTGGTAGATGGCGTTCTGCTCCAGCACGCCACGGAACAGGTAAGCACGCGGACCGGTGGCATAGATCCCGACTTCCGAGGCTGTCGAGCGCGAGCGGCGTGATGCCGATCAGGCCGAGTCCGCTGTCTGCCTTGCCGAGGATCGGATTGCCGCGCGACGGATAACCGGCAATCGTCAGCGTGTGGCTGTGGTCGGCCGTGACGATGATGAGCGTGTCTTCATCGCGTGTCAGTTCCTTCGCCACCTTGACCGCTTCGCTCAGCTCGATCGTATCCGTGAGTGCACGGTACGCATTGCCCGCGTGATGTGCATGATCGATGCGGCCCGCCTCGACCATCAGGTAGAAGCCCTTGCGGTTCTTGCCCAGGATTTCGATGGCCTTGCGGGTCATGTCGGCCAGCGAAGGCTCGCCCGCCGGATCCGTGGCGCGATCGTGCTCGTACTTCACATGCGAAGGTTCGAACAGCCCGAGCAGGTGGTCGGTGCGACGCGGGTCGATCGAATCGAACTGCGCCTTGTTCCAGACATACGCGGATTTCGGATACTTCGCCGTCCACTCGGCTGTGAGATCACGGCCATCCGTGCGACGGCCGGCAACGGTCGGATATTCGGGATCATTGCCCCCGACGGCCGGACGCGGCATGAAGTAGCTGCGACCGCCACCGAGTGCCACCTCGATGCCGTTGCCGTAGGGAAACTCGATCAGCTGACGTGCAATATCCTTGACCGTCGCGCCGGCCGGAAGGCTGCTGTTGGCCTCCCAGTCGCGATTCGAGATATGCGCATAGTTCACCGCCGGCGTTGCATGCGTCAGCCGCGCCGTCGTGACGACACCCGTCGACATTCCGCGTTGCTCGGCACGTAGTTCACGAAACGCATGCTAGTCACCCTCCCCTTGGAACGTACGGCCGGAATCGGCGCCGGGGAAACTCTTGCTTTGACCATGATTCAACCTCGAAGCCCGAGATATCGTTTGCGAGCGAGCTGCAGATCCCGATCAGGTGTTGCCTGGCTCTTCTTTTGAAAAGCATGAAGCACGGTCCACGGGGAAAGCCCACGGGACCGACGCAGTCGGCCGTTATTTCGTTTGCTCAGAGCCCGTTGAACATCGTCCGCACCGCCGACAGACAGAACGGCGGCACCAGCGTCGAGTGATACGCCTCCGCCACCGCACGCGCGCCGCCGTCCGTGGCACCACCCGCGACTGCAGCGGCGGCGACGGTGTCTCTCAGCAATGCGAAGCCAGTCTTCAAGTCGGCGTACGGGTCGCCATCGGTCTGCGCTGCATCGACATCGAGGACCGTCACCGGCGGCATCACTGCGGAAGCAGTCCAGTAGCTTTGCATCAGTTGCGTGTTCATGAAGAACACCGTCGGATCCTGATTTCCGGCGCACAGCAACATCGGCGTTGTCGGCGTCCAGTTGCGCAGGTCGTTGGTCTTGAATGCCTGGCGCAAGGCATTCGCCGGCGCGGTTGCCGGGAGCGCGGTTGTCGTTGTCGGCCAGCCGCCATCGGGGTTGGCGTGCGCGTCATTGAGATAGTTCAGGCGATACGCATTGGTGATCAGATTGTCGGGACCGAAACCGAGCGCGTAGGCCCACGCAAATTCCGCGGGCGTTGTGGGGGGTGTGTAGGCTGCGTAGGCCGGATCGGGCGGCGTGCTGCTGAAGAGCTGGTATTGCGGCAGCCTGCCTTCTGCATACAGCGTGCTGCGAGAGACCGTCGCAGGGAGCAGCGTGTCGATACCTGCGGCATAGCGGGCTTCGAAGATATCGGTGGTCGCACCGTAGAGATTGCCGTAGGCACGCTGGTATCCCGTGATCATCATTGTCAGGAACAAGGGCGCACTGCCGCTGATCTGGCCGTAGAAAACCGCATCGCCGAAAGCCGCGAGCGCGTAAGGGCCCGACATGGGCGCCGATCCGGTGACAGCCATGCCGGCTGCCTGCATCGCGCGATGGGTCGCCATCGCCACGTGGCCGCCCTGGGAGTAGCCGGTGATGAACAGCTTGCCGTTGTCCGTCGTGCCCGGCGCGAAGCTGGTGGGCAATGCGCTGCGCGCCGCCGTGAGCGCATCGATCATATCCTTCGCGGATTGATCGGCATTGAGATACGGATGGTAAGGAAGCGTCGAGCTGTCGTAGCCCGCATAGTTCGGTGCAACGACGATGTAGCCGTGCGAGGCGAAGACGGCCGCCATCAGCAGGCCTTCTGCATTGCCTGAGTTGTTCAGGTCCGCAATATTGTTGGCACGATCGGTACTGGTGCCGTGCGCGTACAGCAGGATCGGGCGCGGGCCCTGGCACTCCGCGGCCGAGCCGCTGGGGACCATCAACGCAGCGGATGCCGTAGTTGCTTCATCGGCGGCTCCGACGGTGTGGTACTGAATGTAGTGCGCATCGATATGACAGGCCGGCTCACCGAACAAGCCCAGCAGCTGCCCGCCATCGCTACCCGCAACGAGTTTCGCTATGAGTTCGGCCTCATTCAGTGAAGCGAGGCGCGTCGGCGGGCTCTGAATCAGCGCGCCCCTTGCCGGTGCTGGTGGCGGCTGCACCGGATCGGGTGCAGACGGCGAATCTTCATCGTTGCTGCTGCACGCCGTCAGTAAAGTACCGATGAATGCGAGAAGAAGCAGATGCAGAACGGATTTCATGGATGACTTGCTGCCGGCAGCTCGACGATTGAAGCGAATGCAGTGCTAATCCGCGAGCGCGAGGGTGAGTTCCGGGAGAGACATGGCGCCTTGCGGCACGGGGTTGCGCTGGAAGATCCTCGACAGGAGGACTTACGGCAGGAAATCCGTTGCCGGCTAAAGCCGGCCCCACAAGAAGAAGATGGGGAAACCGATCTTCCTGTGGGTCAGGCTTTAGCCTGACACTCCAAGGCCGCTGTGCGCGGAGACGACCAGCGAAAGTCCCCTTTGCCGACGCAGTCGGCCGTCATTTCACTTCAAGTTGCCCATCCCCCAAACACGTACCATCCTCAAAGCCCCGCCTTCCCACCCGGATCTACGATGACCAGGACGATTCACCTCGAACGCCTTTCCCTCCCCGGCTCCGGTCTCAATCTCGCGGCGGATGCTGCGGGACCGCAGGACGCGCCGAAGATTCTGTTCCTGCATGGCGGCGGACAGACTCGTCAGAGCTGGAGCGGTGCCTTGAAGGAAGCGGTCAAACGCGGATATCGCGCGATTTCAGTGGATCTGCGCGGTCACGGCGACAGTGACTGGTCGCCGGATGGCAGGTACAGCCTCGGGCAGTTCGAGGCCGACATACGCGAAGTCATCAGGCATGTCGGTGGCGAGCCCGTGGTGGTGGGCGCTTCGCTCGGCGGCATGATGAGCATTCCGATTGCAGCGTCGCCGCCGCCGCGCGTGCGCGCCCTGGTGCTGGTCGACGTCACGCCGCGCATCGAAGTCGACGGAGCGAACGAGGTCATGGCTTTCATGGGTAGTGCGCCCAATGGTTTCGGTTCCCTCGAAGAAGCAGCGGCCGCTGTGGCTGCGTATCTGCCGCACAGGCCGAAGCCCCGCGACACCAGCGGACTGAAGAAGAACCTCAGGCTTCGCGATGGCCGCTACTACTGGCACTGGGACCCTGCCTTCATGCAGATGAGCCGCGAGGCGCAGTCGAAGATCGATTTCGAAGGACTCATTTCACTGGAGAACGCAGCGCGTGCGATCGTCATTCCGACATTGCTCATCCGTGGCAGTCAGAGCCGCATTGTCAGCGAGAGGGGTGCACGGGAGTTTCTTGCACTGGTTCCGCATGCGCAGTTCGTCGACATTGCCGGTGCGCATCACATGGTGGCGGGCGATGCCAATGATGCATTCAACGATGCGGTGTTCCGCTTCATCGACAAGCAAATGGGTGCGTGACGCGAGATCGTGCGATCCGCTCGCAGCGCCTGATGCTCCAGTGCGCGCGCCGATGATTCAGCGGCGCGCTTTTGCCAGCTTCCTGCCGGTTCGCTCGTTCAGCCGATCGACCATCAATTCGAGTTCAGGCATCAGTTGGGCCAGCGCACCGGCGCGCATGCCCGTGATCGTGTTCGGGCCCTGCGAGATGATGTAGCGATGCCAGATCGCGGTGCCGCCCGCTGGATCTGGCACTGGCGACACGGACTCCAGACGGAAGGAAAGCTCCAGGAGCAGTTCCGTGTCAGTCGGTTCGGTCATGGTGTTCAGCGGGGATCATGCCCGCACGAGTACGTGCGGGCACTTGCGATCACCAGCGACGCTGTCCGCCGCCACCGCCGCCGCGCGGCTTGTCCTGCGCTTCGTTGACCTTGAGCGGGCGACCTTCCATGTCCTGGCCGTTGAGGTTCTGGATCGCCCGCGACGCATCCGCACGCGGCATCTCCACGAAGGCGAAGCCGCGGGGACGGCCGGTGTCGCGGTCCATGATCATTGCCACGGAGTCGACCGTGCCGTGCTGCGAGAACAGTGTGCGTACGGCTTCTTCCGTCGCGGAAAAGGGCAGGTTGCCCACGTAAAGTTTGCTCATCGATTTACTCTCTATCAGTAAACGCGAAACGCGAGGTCGTTCCTGCGCCCGCGTCGGGGAAATACGGCAGCACGCAAGCGCTGCCTGTGTCGGTGCGGAAGCGATTCGGTTTACTCGGGTTGGCCGCAGATCGGAGGGCGCGGGATGCGCCTGGCCAAGAGAAATAAAGAGAAAGGTCCAGACCCGAGGACACTTTACGCCTTTGGGAGGGCATCTGCTTGCCTTTTCGCTGCGCAATCCTTCGCTCGGGCCTTCGCTCGGGCCTTCACTCGGGCCTTCACTCAGGCGAGAAGTTCGAGTCTCGCGCGCATGATATTGGCGATCTTCTCCACGAACGGGCCCGCCTCCCTGTTCTTCTTGCCGTACGCAGTCGCGTGCCTCATCGCGGCCCGCACTCCCACCTCCACCTGCTCCAGCAGCTTTCCCGCCGCCTTCTCCGTTTTGCCCGTCACCGCTCGCACGAACCTCTTCAGCCGCGCGCGATCCGGAAACTCTTTCGATCCCTCCATAGTCAGGGCAAGGGTGTCGCGAGGCAGATAGACGAGCGTGGATACGACGTCGTACGCGGGTGCGAGACGGACCTGATCTTCGGCGTGCCGGTAGAGAACGCTGAAGTTCTTCAGGTGCGCATCGCCGTTACCGATGGCACTGCTGTAGGCGACCATCAGTGCGTACTGCTCGCGTGCATGTGCGATGGCTGCAGGAGACACGAAGCTGATCATGCGGCGCGCGATGCCTTCGTAGGAACCGTCGTAACGGCCGTGTGCGCGGCGTCCATCCAGGACACAGAAATCCTCGATCCCCAGATACTGGCCGTCCGGCAGCAGATCGAAACGGTCGACGATGAGGAAGCGACGGTTGTCGGACAGTCGCAGCTTGCAGGTGTCGATTCCGGCGGCTGCGGCGCCCAGCGTGCAGATGTACTCGTTCGCCGCGAGTTCCGGGAATTCGGCGGCATCGAAGGTCTTCACTATATGAGTGGCGCCGCGGTGCGTGAGCTTGTCCGGTACCTGCTGTTCGCGCACCAGCACCTTCGGTTGCACGCCGGAGACGCCCGAATACGTCGCGAACCGTTCGAGCAGATAGGCGAAGAAATCGCTGCTGCCTTCATAGGTGAGGATCTCGGCGAGATCCTGTTCCGGTACCGTCGGGTCGATCTGCTGCTGCGCCGAATAGCGAAGCCTGCCGATCTGCGAGGCACCGACGATCTGCAGCAGGTCGAGATCGTCGAATTCGGGGATGGCTTTGGCGAACTGCAGCCGCAGTCGTTCCCTGAGCGCGCCTTCCGGCAGGTTCATCTCGAAGATGGGAAGCAGACCGCCCATCGAGTCGTACTGGTCCACGCGGATCGGCATGGTGAGCGACACGGCATGTTCGGGCGAACATGCTTCGCGATAGCCGAAAAGCATCGTGTCTTCGTCGACATCCGATCGCGCGAGCGTGCCGGCCAACTGCTGGCCGTTGAACACGTTGAGAGCGGGCTTCTTCACCTGCGCAACTCCTCGCGCAGATCATCGATGGTGGGCCGTCCCTTGCGAGGCGCGACCGTGATCTCCAGGCCAACCATTTCCAGGAGCGCTGCGAGTCTGGCGAAGCCGATCTCCTCACAGCGACCACCTTCGATTGCAGAGATGGTGGCGCGGCTCATCCCGAGCGATTGGGCAAGCTGCGCCTGCGAAAGCCCCGCTCGCTTGCGGGCTCCTTTGAGGAGAGGGCCGATGGTGGCGAGTCGATTCATGAATGCATCTTATATGATGCATTCATCAGGATAAATAAGAATATGCATTATTTATAATGCATCTTGTGAGATGACGGCCTTCGGCAGGAAGGCTGCGCAGGAAGGTCTGCGACAGGAGGGCCTGCGGCAGGGAAGAAACGGAAACTTCTTCCCTGCGGACACCGTCCGCCTTCCTGACGAAGTCCCCCTTGCCGAAGGCCTTCTTGCCGACGCAGTCGGCCGTCATTTCAAAGGAGCCCGCCCTACCCCTCCAGCATGCTCACCAGCGTGTCGATCCTGACGTCCGCAAAGTTGCAGAACGTGTCGGAGACCGCGTACGGCAGGACGATCTGGTCGTTGTGGCGCATTGCGCCGCAGGTGTAGACGACGTTGGGCACATACCCTTCGCGTTCGGTGGGCTCGGGACGGATCAGCGGTTCACGCGAACGGGCGATGACCTTCGATGGATCGGCTTTGTCGAGCAGCACGGCACCGATCGAATATTTGCGCACCGGACCGACACCATGGGTCAGCAGCAGCCAGCCTTCGTCGAGTTCGATCGGTGCGCCGCAGTTGCCGATCTGCACGAATTCCCACGGGAACTGCGGCTTCAGGATGGCGACGCCGCCGTTCCATGTGTACAGGTCGTCCGAGTAGATCAGGTAGAGATTCTCGTTGTCCTGTCGCGCAATCATCGCGAACCTGCCGCCCAGCCGGCGGGGGAACAGGCCCATGCCTTTGTTCTTTGCGGCGGTTCCCTGCAGCGGTGAGAGCCGGAAGGTGAGGAAGTCCGTGGTCTCGAGCAACTCGGACCGGATTTCTCTGCCGCTGTACGCCGTGAAGGTGGCGTAGTAGATCATGCGATCGCCCGCGTCGAACTTCACGAAACGGGCATCCTCGATGCCGTTCGACTGCGAGAGCGTCACCGGAAAGATCACTCGTTCGCTGAGGTCCTCCTCCGGGCTGAAAACCAGTTCGACCTCATCTCCGTTCGGACCTGCCGTGCGGCTGCGAACTCTCGGGATGGAAGCGAGCTGCGCCGTCGGGTCGAGGCTCACCCTGCCATCAGCCGAGACGATTCCCGTGCGAAACGTCAGCGAAGAAATGTGCCCCTCACCGACTGCGCGAGCGCTCAGGACGAACCGTTTCGAGCCCGCCGCAAGGCCGGATTGATCGGGGTGATCGACGATGCTCGGATTGAACAACGCCGCTGCCTCGAAGGAATACTCGTGCATGAAATAGGCGCCGACCAGGCGCCGCTGCACCCTGGTGAAGCCGACATGTTCGGCGAAAGCGTCTTCCATTTCGTCGGCCCGCGCCTCGAACGTTTCGAGCAGGTTGCGATGTCGTGTCTGGAAATTCTCCAGCACATCCGCCAGCTGCTGTTCAGCGGTGGCCGCATCGAGTGCCAGCACGCGATCGACGATGTGGTTCGCCCGCGTCTTGTCGGTGGCGTTGAGATCGCGCGGTTCGATCGCCGGCCTGAACGGACGCACGACGACGCGCGCAGGGTTGGGACGCAGCGACAGTGCCTGCCGGTTGAGAAATGTAGCGTGTGACAAGACGGCCTCTGTCCGTACCGACGCAGTCCGGAATCGATTCAGGCGCTCAGGATTCGCAGCGGCACCAGCTTCGTGCGATTGCCGCCGGCCCGGGCAAGCTCGCGGATTTCGGCGAGACCGAGCAGATAGGAAACGACCGACTCGCCGCCACGGTTCTCATTCACACGGTCGGGATGCAATCCATCGCGACAGCTGCCGGTATGGGGATCGACCAGCGACGTCGACAGATCGTTGCTGCCGAGAAACCAGGCGAACGCCCGCGATGCTTCCGCCTTCCATTTCGAATCGCCATCGGCGCGCCACGCGGCCAGACAGGCAGAAATCGCCGCCGCCGCTTCGAGCGGTTGCTGATCGAACTGCCGCGGCAGGCTGCGCTTGCTGCCGAACGTCTCCGATCCGACAGGACGGAAATGTCCGGCGCCAGCCCTCTGCAGCGCCATGAGCCAGCGCAATGAGCGCAATCCGGCCGCAACATAGGCCGGCACGCCAATGGAGGTTCCAGTGACGATGAGCGCCTGCGGCAGGCGCGCGTTGTCGTATGCAAGCCCTTCCTCGAACCATACCCACTGTGTCGTCTCGACCGCGGCCAGGAGGGACATCAGTCGTTCTGCAAGAAGACGACGGATCGACGCAGCGCGTGAGTCCTGGGGAAACGCCGAGCAATAACGATCCAGCCCGAGGAGCGTGAAGGCCCACGCGCGCGGCGAGGAAAAATCCTTCACCGTGGCCACTGCTTCGGCGAACAGCGACGCAGCCCATTGACGTCGTGAAGGACTGACGTCGTTGTGTGCACATTCGCCAAGGGCCCACAGCGCTCGCCCATGGCTGTCTTCAGAACCGCTGTCTTCGAGCCAGCGACGGTCGAAGCTCATGAAGTTGCGAAACCGCCGGGTGTCGGGATTCCACGCATGCTGGATGAAGGCCGCGATACACGTCGTCAATGCATCGGGGAAGCGATGATCGCCGGCAGCATTGAGGGCGCAGGACACCAGCAGCGCACGGGCGTTGTCATCGATGCAATAGCCGTGCGCCCGGTCCGGCACCGAATGGACCGCGTGCTGAAACAGCCCGGTGCCATCGCACATGGAATAGAGATGGGCCAGCTGCATCTGCGGCACGGGCGGACTCTCGTGCGTTGCAGTGTCCTCGGTCTGCGAGGCGATGACCTTCAGCCGCTGGGCACGTCGCACTTTCTCGAAAGTCGCCAGATACCGTTCCGCGATTCGCTCCCACGTCATGGAGCGACTGCTCGAGTAGGCGACGGTGCGCATGTCCTGTCGTCGGGCATCGTCGGTGAGCAGATGCGCAATCTCCGCGCCGATGGCCGTTGCGTCGCCGAACGGCACCAGCACGCCGCGACCGTCGGCCAGCAGTTCGCGTGCATGCCAGTAAGGCGTGGAAACGACCGCCTTTCCCAGACCGAAGCTGTAGGCCAGTGTGCCGGACGTCATCTGCGCTTCGTTGAGATAGGGCGTGACGTAGACGTCGCACATCGAGATGAAATCGAGCAGCGTGCGCTGATCGACGAATCGGTCGAGAAAGACGACATGGTCATCGAGCCCCAGGGCACGCACCCGCGCCAGCAGACGCTCGCGGTAGGCCTCACCCTCGCAACGCACGAGGTTGGGATGCGTTGCGCCGAGAACGACGTACAGCGCCTCGGGCCGCTGCTGCAGAATCGATGGCATGGCATCGATCATGACTTCGATGCCCTTGTTGGGAGAAAGCAGTCCGAACGTGAGGATGACGGCGCGGCCGCCGAAGCCCAACCGGTCCCTGGCCTCATCGGGCTCGCGGAATGCAGAGTCGGGAATGCCGTGCGGAATGACTTCGATTCTTTCTGCAGGCACGCCATAGACGTTGCGCAGCAATTCCCTGCCCTTCTCCGCCATGACGATCACCCTGGACGACACCTCGACGATCCGGTTCATGACGACTCGCTGGACCGGTTTCGGCTCGGCAAGGACCGTATGCAGCGTCGTGACGATGGGCATGGTCAACCGCGAGAGCAGCGGCATCAGGTGCGCGCCGGCCTCACCGCCGAAGATGCCGAATTCATGCTGCAGGCAGGCGACGTCGAACCGACCCTCATTCAGGAAATCCGCGGCATCGGTGTATTCCGCGAGGTTCTCGTCGTTGATCTGCCGCCCAACGGCGGGAGGATAGTCGTAGAGATGACCATGATCGGTCATCGCGACGATGGACGTGTCGACTTGCGGGCGCACACTGGCAACTGCCTGCTGCAGATCTGTCGTGAACGTGGCGATGCCGCAACGCCGGGGAAGCGAATTTCCGATGAATGCCAGACGACTGAGTGCGGTCATGACTGCACCTCCTTTCGGTAGTGCCGCATGAACACGCGGCTGGATGATGCAACTTCATGCCTTTTCAGGCGTGCTTTGCGCACCTCATGGAATCTCTCGGCGCCGCCACCTGCCTGCGCACAGCGGCAGGCGGCGATACGAGCAGGCAAGGATTTCAGCGTCGAGAGAAATTGCCGTTGCCATTGCGAGGCTTGTCCTGCGCTTCGTTCACCTTGAGCGCGCGACCGTCCATGTCCTTGCCGTTCAGACCCTGGATCGCCTGCGCCGCATCGGAACCCGGCATCTCCACGAAAGCGAAGCCACGCGGCCGGCCGGTCTCCCGATCCATGATCAGCGCCACGGAATCGACGGTGCCGTGCTGCGCGAACAGCGTGCGAACAGCGTCTTCGGTAGCGGAAAAGGGCAGATTGCCCACGTAGAGCTTGCTCATTCATGTCACTCAACTGGTAAACGCGAAACGCGAAGAGATCGGGCGTGCAACGCGTATGAAAGGACAACGGCGAACACACGCTGTTCGCGTCGGTGCGGAAACGATTCGGTTTACTTGAGTTGACCGCAATAGCGCAGAACGCGCCGGGTCAAAGAAAGATAAAGAGAAAGGTTCAGACCGAGGGCACTGTACAGCGTTCGCGCGTGTTGCGCTTGTTTTTATTTCCCGTGAAACCTGGCTGTCTTGCCGTATTTCAGCAGAAGAAGACATCAGCGATATGCGGGCCGAAAGCGCAGAAAGGCACGTAAATCGCGCATTGACGCAGGGTCTCAAGCTGGCACCCTCGGCCTGCAACCAGTCCGTCATCCCATGATGCAATGCAGAACGTGTAGGCCGGAACGCGTTCCGGCAGGCTGCGTTGCCCTGTAACCGGCATCGATCCATTCACCAGCGAGGTGGTCCATGAATCTGCGCATCGTCGTGTCAGATGAACGTGAAGCAAACTTTTTCGATACCTCCAGACTCACAGGTCCTCTGACAGGACGTGGTTCGATCCAGAACGGCGCGGCGGGACTGCGGGACAGCGACCTCGAAACCGATCGACCCGGCCGTCGCCACAATGGCGCGACGGGCATAACCCATGGTCACTCTCATGGTGTCGGCGGCGAGAAGAGCACCGAACGACACGACGTCGAGTTGTTCGCGAAGGCGGTGGCACAACGCATCGACGCAGATCGCAGCCGCAACGATTTCGACAAGCTGCTGCTCATCGCACCGCCGAAAATGCTCGGCCTGCTGCGCCAGAGCCTGTCGACGCAGGCGCGCTCATTGCTGGCTGGCGAGGTGTCGAAGGATCTGATACGTCACGACGGCAATGCCATCCTGAGGTTCATTCCCGACGATACGTTCTTCCAGCCGCGCTGAAATCTCAGCCCACGCAGCGAACGGTGCCGTTTACGCAGACACGGTCGTGGCGCACGCTGCGACCGCGATGCCGCGGGACTCTGCGCGCTACGGCTTGCGCGCCTCTCGCAACGCTCGCACGACATCGGGTACCGGACTCGCCTGCGGCACTTTCTCTGATGCGCGCCGCTGATCCGTATCCGGATCGAGGTTCACGGTCTCGCTCTTCCTGCCGGTGCCGGGCGCCGAAGGTGACGCGGCGGATTTGCCGTCGGAGGGATCGTCTCTGTCTGTTTCGGTGCGGGTCATGTGAGGTCACCTCGCGGCATGGGTACGTCTACGGAATCCTATGGCGAACCGGCGGGTTGGTTCCCTGATCACGCACCGGTTCCCGCTACGGTGCTCCCGTCGACCGGGATTTGCCAGCAAGAATCGGGATGCGGCGCCTGCACGCCCGGCGACCGTAGGCGGCGCTGCTCAATGCGCTGCAGTACTTGGTATCGATGCTGGCCCGCGCCCCTCATTGCTGCGCATTGAAAGACCGAAACGACGCGCCGACAATCGGTCCTCCTCCTGCCGTTCACGGAGACTGCCATGACTGCCCACCGGATGAACCGCCGACGATTCGTCGCTGTCGCTGCAATCGCGGCACTGCTGGTCAACGGCGTTCCCCTGCTCGCTCAGGCCGCCGACGCCGGCAAGGCGCCGGTCCGGATCGGCGTCATCGGGTCGGGCAATGTCGGCAGCGCGCTGGGTCGCGTATGGGCGAAGGCCGGTCATCCCGTCATGTTCTCGTCGCGTCATATCGAGGCAGACAGGGCGCTCGCCGCACAGGTCGGTGCGAACGCGAGTGCCGGCACACCGCAAGAGGCCGCAGCGTTCGCGGACGTGATCGTCATGTCCGTTCCCTATCGTGCGCTGCCGGAACTGGGCAAGAGCCTCGCGGCGGAGATGAAGGGCAAGGTCATCATCGATGCCTGTAATCCCTATCCCGGTCGCGATGGCGAGATCGCGAACTGGGCCCGCGAGAAGGGCTCGGGACTCGCATCCGCCGAACTGCTTCCCGGCACTCGCATCGTGCGTGCATTCAATGCGGTGGGCGCGGCACGCATGGGCACCGCGCACGAAACGCCGGGACGCATCGGCATGCCCATCGCCGGCGACGATGCGCAGGCGATCGAGATTGCTTCGGAACTGATCCGCGAAATCGGTTACGTGCCTGTCCTCATTGGCGGACTCGCAATGGGCAGGCATCTGATTCCCGGAGGCCCGCTGTCCGGCGAACGATCGCCGGAGGAAGTCAGGAAGATCGCGGCAGGACTCTGACGACGCAGGAACCCACCCGCAAGCAACCGCCGAAGCGGGCCACCTGATCGCAAAAGGCGCGACAGGCCACTGTTCCATAAGAATCGGTCCGACGTGTCGGATTCCGGCAGCGTGCATCGTCCTCGTGACAAAGCAGATTTCATACACCGGAGGATTCGGCATGACGACTCATACTGGGATGGCAGGAATCGCTCACGCTGCTCGCGCAGCTCGTCGAGGCGGAGATTCCTGACGGCGTATGAACAGTGCGACTGGTTTCTTTCCTGTGGAGCCGGCTTCAGCCCAATGGCACTTTATGCGCTGCCGATTGAGTTGAGGTCGAACAGAGCGTCCCTTCCTCCGCGCAGCGGGGGACAGGATGGGGGCGCTTGAGGAGGCAGCTCAGTTGGCGCTTTCACCCCCACCCCAACCCTCCGCTGCACACGGATGTGTCCCGCGGGGATTTCCGTTGGTCACGAATGCCGCGGGCGCATGGATGCGCAGCCCCTCGGCCCCGGCACTCACGGCAACTTACCCCTGCCCCTCCGCCGGCCACGGAAGATAGCGGCGTTCCCGAGGGTCCTGCCGCTTTCTTTCTGGCCCGATTTCGTATGTCGTGGGCCGCCTGCTTGCTTGCGGCTCCTGAACTGTGTCGCGATACTGCGGATTGCCTATAACTCATAACAAACCGCCCCGCGCAGGAGCCGTCCAGATGCAGTTCTTCTTCCGCATGATGCTGAAAAAACTCGGCGTCACGCAGACGCACGCGGTGACGATCCGCAAGAACATCAAGGTGCGCATGCCCGATGGTGCGGAGCTGGCCACCGATCTCTACCTGGGAAGCGCGGACATCGCGGCACCGGCGATCCTGATCCGCTCGCCCTATGGCATCAGCGTGCTTCTCGCCGCGGGCATGGCGTATCCGCTCGCCGCGAGCGGATACAACGTCGTCATGCAGAGCTGTCGCGGCACATTTGCATCCACGGGCAGGTTCGATCCGCATCACGACGAGCAGCGCGACGGCCTCGCGACGATCGAGTGGATCAAACAGCAGCCCTGGTATGGCGGCTCGATCGGTACGTACGGCCCGAGTTACCTCGGCTACACGCAATGGGCCGTCGCTGCGGCGGCCGGTCCGGAAGTGAAGGCCATGGGCATGCAGGCCACGCTGTCCGATTTCTCCCTCATGACCTACATGGGCGATTCGTTCGCGCTGGAGAATGCGCTGACCTGGACGAACATGGTCAACCTGATGAAGAAGCCCAACGCCATGCTGCGCCTCATCCTGCAGCGATTGAGCAAGCGCCCGCCGATCAGCGCAGCGCAATGGCGCATGCTCCCCCTCGGCAGCCTCGACGAAAAAGTTGCCGGCAACCGCGTCGATTTCTGGCAGGACTGGATGACACACGACTCCAGCCGCGATCCATGGTGGGCGCCGATGAGCCATCGCAGCTCGATCCCCCGGGTCAAGCGATCCATCACCATGGCCGCGGGCTGGTACGACATCTTCCTGCCCTTCCAGATGGATGACTTCGTCGCGCTGCGCCAGTCGGGGTGCGATGCACGCATCACCATCGGCTCGTGGCGGCACCAGGATTTCGGCATGGGTCACGCGGGCATGCACGAGTCGCTGGCGCTGTTTGATCGGGAGCTGCGCGGCAAGCCGGCGACGACGACGGAAAAGCCGGTGAAACTGCAGGTCATCGGCACGGACGACTGGCGCTGGTTCGACGAATGGCCACCACGCGAGGCGCGCATCGAACGCTGGCATCTGCAGCCGGACCGCCAGCTGTCGCAACAGATTGCACCGGACTCGCCACCGGACACCTATCGCTACGATCCCGCCGACCCGACACCGTCGGTCGGCGGCCCCGCGCTCGACATGGTGCCATTCTCCGTCGACAACACGCGGCTGGAAGCGCGTGCCGACGTCATCACCTACACGTCCGCATCGCTGGCGCAGCAGCGCGACATCATCGGCCCGGTGACGGCCGAACTGTATGT
This sequence comes from uncultured Steroidobacter sp., assembly GCA_964492345.1. Lineage (GTDB taxonomy): Bacteria > Pseudomonadota > Gammaproteobacteria > Steroidobacterales > Steroidobacteraceae > Steroidobacter. Next base: position 19,842 of record CAZBKC010000019.1, read on the forward strand.
GTCATCCACC
>CAZBKC010000020.1:0-19648 GCA_964492345.1 uncultured Steroidobacter sp.
TTGGCGTCGACCGAATCGAGTGCTGCGAAGACTATGCTGCATTACTTAAGACGCTATGTTTAATAAGTAGTAACTGATCCTCCCGACATCACGATGTCTCTGTTTCACAAGTTGATGCTCCGCAAGCTGAGCCTGACGCCGACCCACCAGGTGACGATCAAGCGCGATCTGAGGATCAAGACGCCCGACGGAGCGGAACTGCTCACCGATCTGTATCTCGGCAGTGCCGAACCGAAAGCGCCAGCGATCATCGTGCGCTCGCCGTATGGCAAAGGCCTCTTCATCGCCGGCAACACGGCCTATCCACTCGCTTCGCAAGGATTCAATGTCGTATTGCAGTGCTGTCGCGGCACCGGTGGGTCGACCGGGATTTTTGATCCTCATCACGATGAGCAGCGCGATGGACTGACGACCATCGATTGGGTCAAGTCGCAAGCGTGGTGCAACGGCGTGATTGCGACCTGTGGCGGGAGCTATCTCGGCTATACGCAGTGGGCAGTGGCCGGCACAGCGGGACCTGAAGTGAAAGCCATGGCCATGCAAGTGACCCTGTCCGACTTTTCCCGCATGACGTATTCCGGAGATTCTCTGATGCTCCAGAACGCGCTCACCTGGACTTATACGATGACAGTGGCGCGCCGACGCTTCGGACTTCTCGGCATGCTCCTCAAGCGCCTGCGCGGCGTTCCGACGATTGCGGCCGGTCAGTGGCGCGAACTGCCACTAGGCACGCTGGATCGCATGGTGACAGGGGAGACGGTTGCGTTCTGGCAGGACTGGATGACGCACGCCTCGGCAGACGATCCATGGTGGTCCTCGATGAGCCACACCCGCTCCATCTCGCAGTTGACGCGCCCCGTCACGATGGTGGCCGGATGGTTCGATATCTTCACTCCATGGCAGCTGCAGGACTTCTCGGCACTGCAGGCGGCGGGATGCGACGCGCGAATCACCATCGGCCCGTGGCAGCACACCGACCAGGAGGCGGTGGCTGTGGGACTGCCCGATGCCGTCGACTGGTTCAATCACCACCTGCTCGGGAAACCACTTGAGCGCCGCAAGGCGGTGCGGCTCTGCGTGATGGGCGCTGATCAATGGCGCGAGTTTGATTGTTGGCCACCGCAGGAATCGACGGTGGAGTCGTGGTATTTGCAGTCAGACCGCGCGCTGGGCATCGGCGTACCGGTCGAGTCTCCGCCCGACGAGTATCGGTACGACCCAGCCGATCCCACGCCGAGTGTCGGCGGGCCAGCGCTCGAAAGTACGGCGGCATCCGTCGACAACCGTGACCTGGAGGCGCGCAAGGATGTGCTCACCTATACATCGCCGCCGCTCTCCGAAGCGCGCGACATCATCGGCGACATCGTTGCGGAACTGCATGCGACGTCGAGCGCCGCATCCGCCGATTTCTTCGTGCGTCTATGCGATGTCGACCCGGCGGATGTATCGAAGAATGTCTGCGATGGTCTGCAGCGGGTTCGTATCGAGCAGCCAGGGATTGCACAGCGCGTTTTCGTCCGTTTGTGGCCAACCGCTTACCGCATTGCGAAGGGGCACCGGATCCGTATCCAGATATCGAGCGGTGCATTTCCTCGCTGGGCTCGCAATCCGGGCACGCTGGAGTCGCTGGCCGATGCGACGCAACTGATCGCCGCGACCCAATCGATCCATCATTCGCCGCAGCATCCGTCGGTGATCCGGATTCCCTTCTGTGCAGGCGGCACGCCTCTCGCATCACTGGGCAAACCGAGCGAAGGATTGGACGCCCGGCGAACGGGCATCTATTCCAGTGCCATCAACATCGAGTCGTTCACGAAGTGACGGGATCCGCTGTTAGACCCCGAGAGTCAATAACTGTATATACGAATCGTCTGCTGCACGCCGAGTTGGCCGATCGCTTCAGGTTCAACGCCGGTGTCTTCAATCTCACCGACGAGAAGTATTGGGAGTGGTCCGACGTGCGCGGACTTTCGCCTGCCAGTACGACGCTGGATCGTTATACAGCTCCCGGCATCAACTTCGGCGCCAGCGTGACCATGCAATTCTGATGAGGGTCTACCGATGAACAAGGCTTCACTTCTTCTGGCGGCTTCATGGGCCCTGCTGTGCGTCGCGGTGCACGCCGACGAGTACGCAGGCAAGAGCGCATCCAGCTCGCCGCGTTACACGTTCTCATGGCCGCTCGATGAGGATGCGCTCAAGCCTCGCGGCGGCACGACCAAGGGCCCGCCGATCACGCTCGACAAGACGCCGTCGCCCGAATGGCAGGCCTTGCAAGCCAGGGATATTTCGGCGTTCGAACGCGACCGTCGCGCGATTCTCGCGATGGCGGGAAAGTATCGCGTCACCTTCGACTTTCTGGAGGTGACGCCTTTCGACACCAACGCGAAGCCCAACGCGCCGTATCAAAGCTGGGGCACGGAAAAAGTGTACGTGGACAGCGACGGCGGCAAGAGCATCAGCCTGGTGCATATCCTGGAGATGCGCATCGTGCAGAAGGACGGCTCCATCAGCGAACCGATGGTGACCAAACACTGGCGGCAGGACTGGCGCTACGAGCCCGAGCACATCGTCGAATATCGCGGCCGCGATCGTTGGCAGCGTCGCAGGACTTCGCGCGATGAAGCGCAAGGCGCCTGGCTGCAGACCGTGTATCAAGTCGACGAATCGCCGCGGTACGCCAGCATCGGCCGCTGGCAACACTCGGCGAGCTTCTCCGCGTGGCTCAGCGGTGAAACCTGGCGCCCGTTGCCGCGGCGCGAGTGGAGCGTACGCGATGACTATCAGGTTCTGGTAGGCACGAACCGTCATACGGTGAATGCCAGCGGCTGGGTGCAGGAAGAGAACAATCTCAAGACCGTGCTCACAGCCGAGCGGGCGGTGAACGAGCAGAAGCCCTATCACGCGCGCGAATACGGCGTGGCCCGCTACGAGCGGATCCGCGATGCCGACTTCGCCGCTGCGGACCACTACTACGCTGCGACAAAGAAGTTTTGGGATGCGGTACGCGACACGTGGTCAACGGCCTTTACGCAACAAGGCACGATTACGTTGCGCGGGCCGGTGGACAAATTGGGTCTGTTCCACCCGCTGTTCGAGCATGCGGACGCGCTGGAGGCCGGCAAGATGAACGCCGCGGCATCGGAACAAGTCATTCGCGACACACTGCGCGACATGGGGGCGCTGCAATGAATATGGCAGCGACTCCGGAGTGGGCAATACCCGTGGTCGAAGCTGCTCCGGGGTTTGCCATCGCGCTTCGCGCGACCCGCAAGGCATGAAAGGGCGCAGAATATCCTCTGACTAACCGCCAACCGCTAACCGCCAACCGCTTCTTTCTTACTGGAGCAAGTCGAGCGCACGTTCCATCTGCGGGTCCCGTCCGTCCGCGTAGCGAACATCAAAAGCAACTTCGATATCGGGTTCTATACCGCGTCCCTCCAACTGCTGGCCATCTACGCGAGCGTCAGCGACGGCGAGGTACAACAATGAACGGTTACTCAGGCAAAACGGCTGTCCAAACAACACGGCGCCGGCAGTTTTCTCGCCTACAAGAGTCGCCAGGCCGTGTTTCTTCGCCCCATACGCGATGATTTCCTTGCCGCTTCGCGTGCCGCCGTTGATGAGGATCACGGTGGGCTTGCGGATCTGGGTATCGTAGGTCGACGCGTCACCCGCACGATCGATGGATTCCAGGATGGGGACGTCTCGATCAAAGATGCTCAGGTAGTGCGGACTCGCGCCTCCCCAGCCGTCACGCAGATCCAGGACAAACGCGTCCACTGAGGCCTGGTTGGACTTCGCGACTGCCTGGACTACCACCTGCTGAATCTCGGCGCTTGTCCACGACCAGACACGCAAGTAGGCAATGCGTCGAGATCCGCGCGGGATGATTCGCCAACTGTTCTCGGTGGCTGCGCGAAGGGCTTCATGGGGACGGACCCGCTGCGGTGACAAGGTTACCTGGCGTACAGGTCCACCTTGACTCCGGCGGATCTCCAATGCCACAGAGCTGCTGGCGTTGCGCGCAAACGTGATCACAGGCGAGAAGGCAGATCCGCCTGCCGAGACGATCTCATCGCCAACGCGCAGGCCGGTCACATCGGCGGCACTTCCATCGTAGATACCGCCGACGTACCACCGCGAATCGATGCGTTTCCAGAACACACCGATCTCGCTCACGGTAATGGGCATTTCAGGTCTGTTCTCTTCCTTGCAGACACGTTCGATGACCGGCTCGAAGATGCCGGCCATCTGCCAGTAAGCGGGATCGTCAGGAGGGTAGTAGGTCGTGTGCGATGTGCCCAGAGTCGCGAGCAAATTCTGCAGGACCTTGCTTTGATCGGCCGAAGCGCTCGCTTCATCAAAGGCCGACCTGGCCCGGGAAACAGCGGCATCCCAACCGGCGCTCGCGAGGCGGGCTTGCGAGTAGTAATGGTGCCGAACGATATGATCAATTTCGCCGATCAAATTCTCCGGAACTACATTCGTCGTATCCGGCACCTCACGTGAAGGTGTTGCGGCTACTGTCGGGGACTGGTGGAGCGCGGCGGCACAAAGGAATGTCGCTGCCACTGTCCGGCACAGGGTCACGGGCGTCAGAGCGGCGCCGTTGCAACCATTTGTACTGCGAGGGCTGCCGCCCGAATGGAGATTCGGCTTTATCACGGTGCTGATCATCATCCAGCCTGGTACCTCAACGTGCACGAGAGATGAGGATTCTGGAGTTCCCGGATTGATGCATTCCGCGCCAAGCTGCCATCCGGCTGCAAAGATCGTTCTGGTGGGGCAAGTCTTGTGACTGGCGCCTTCACTACCTGGACGACGTGCCGGCGCAGCACGATGCGTTCGTTACGACCGAGGACATCGGACCTCACTTTCGTGTCGCCAAGGCCATCGCGGATCTGATTGAGGACACCGACGGCAGAAGGTAGTCGCCCTAGAACGCGGCTGGGGCCAGTTTCTTCCATGCGGCGGGTGCGCTGATGGGAATCGCGCAGGTGCTCTTGGTCCTAGACAGTTCGTGGCAGCGACACGCTATTCAATTCACGAAACGATTGCGGCGGTACCCCAGTCGCGACTTTGAACATCCGGCTGAAATGCGCGGGACTCTTGAAGCCCGTCATGTAAGCGATCCTTTGGATCGAAACATGGTTCATATTCTGGTCGGCGAGATAGGCCTGCGCGCGTTTGATTCGAGCCTCCCACAATATGTTCTTGAACGTGGTTCCCTTGGAACTCAGCACGTATGCGAGGTACCTCTCGGAAATACCGCAGCCGCTGGCCGCCAAGCTCACCGAGAGGCTCTTCGAAAGATTGCGCTGGACGAAACAGACTATGTCCTCAAAGCGCTTCTCGGACACCGAACGATATGGAGCATGGTTTCGCAACCGAGCCACGGTCTCCCCGAACGTGGCAAGCGCAGCCTGGGCGAGGTTCTCTGCAGCGGCCCGGCTAATGGAAGCACCTTCTTTGAAGAGAATATCGAAGGTCTGCTCGGTGATACGCACGCCACCTTCTCGAGACGAGAACACCGTCCCGGCCTCGATATCGTCGGGAATGTGGGGTCGCAGGATATGGGTGGGTGCAACGACATGCAGTACTTCATGCACAGACTGCTGGCTCACCTGACATTCCATGGCGAACGGCTGGAGCGACCGAGTAATGGTGCACTCGCCGCGTTGCACGGTTACCTCCCCGCCAGGCCGCGAGAGCACGATGCTGCCTTGCCTGACAAACCACAGAACGCACACATCGGTCCCGTCCTGGCGGATATGTTGCAGGTTGCGACGGAAACGAATCGGAGTGGTCGATCGCAAATTCAATACCGAGTAGGTGCCCGCAAGGCCTCTTTCAATAAGCACGTTGATATTCCGGCAGGGCACGATCTCGTTGTCGCCCTCGTAATACTCCTGTCTGTTCGGACCTCGAAACTCGTTCTGTCGTGCCAAATGCTCACGCCCTGTGCAAGTAAAAATGAGCTCAGACATAGCTGATTTCTCCCGTCCGGCAGTCTCGGACTGCATGCGGATCGCACTTGATCGTGACTATACATTTCTTCGCTGGAACGCCCCGGCAGCAGCAGTCCGGCAGCCCTGGTTCATGCGCTGGCCGCCACATCGGCAACGACGCACCACGGTCGGTGGCGTTTCTGAACAGATCGGGGCGGTGAAGAGTATGAGGCAGTTGACAGATATGTTCAAATAGGGGAAGTTTCATCCTTATATATGAACACTTGTCGCCCGGTGATCGATCTGGGCCGGTAGCGCAAACATTAGCTAGAGGGACCGTGGCGTGCTGACCTCGAAGGAAAACAGGAGCGCTGACCGGGCCATCGCGATACTCGAGGCGTTCGAGGAGATGCGCAGGCCCATGACGCTTCGAGAGCTGGCTGATTACTGCGATATCCCTGTCAGCACCTGTCATACCCTGGTGCATACGCTGCTTACGCGGGGCTACTTGCAGCAGATCAGTCGCCGCAAGGATCTTTATCCGACGCGGCGCCTATCCAATCTCGCCAACACGATAGTCGCCAATGATCCGATCCTGGAGCGGCTGGCACCGGTGCTTGCCCGGCTTCGAGACGAGACCCAGGAGACGGTGATCCTGGGCAAACGACAGGGCGACCAAATCCTCTACCTCGATGTCCTCGAAAGTCCTCAGACCATTCGTTACAGCTCGCGGCCCGGCGAATTCAAATCAATGGTGAGCGCGATCGGGAAGGTGATGCTCAGTGCGATGAGTGTCGCGGACCTGCGCACGTGGGTAGCGAAGCACCCGCTGCGGAAGGTTACTGCCAACAGCATTACCAGTTGTGCCGAACTGGAGGCCAACCTCGACGAAGGACGTCGGCTGGGTGTCTTCATGACTGTCGGCGAGAACGTACCGGATGTGATGGGCATGGCCGTACCCGTAGTGGTCAGCGACGAACTGCTGGGGATTGCGGTCGCCGGGCCCACGCATCGAATGCAGGTAAATCAACGCGCGCACGCGGCCCTTCTGCTGGAAATGCGTCGGGAAGTACAGGCCGAGGCGGAGGTGTGATGCCTGGCATGCAGAGCCTGCGGAGAGACGCGCTGATCGAACGCGGCGCGGCAGCGTCTGCTGAGAGGGACATTGCAGACCATCGCGCAGGTGCCCACCTGGAATCCGCTGTGGATGACTATCGGGCCATCGAAGTACTTGCGCGGCGCCATCGAACTGCATTGATGCGCTATTTCCAGAAGCGTGGCGTGTCACGAGAAGAGGCGGAGGACGCCGTTCAGGAAGTATGGACCCGACTTGCCCAACGACAGGGACTCGCCGGGCTGCATAGTCTGGAGGGCTACCTCTTCCAGACTGCTGCAAACATTGCGATCGATCTGCACCGGCACGGTCGCGCACAACGCCGCGATCAGCACGATAGCTATGCAGAGGGTTATCACGCGCCGGCCGATCTGTCCCCCGTTGAACTGATCGAAGGTCATGAGGCACTTGCGCAGGTCGTCTCTGCGCTCACTGAACTTCCTGAGCGCACAAGGCGCGTTTTCGTGCTCGCGCGACTCGAACACATGCGTCAAACAGACATTGCCGAGCAGGTCGGAATATCAGTGAGCGCCGTCGAGAAACACATGAAGCGCGCCATGGTGCATTTGCTCAGTCGTGTGGAACGGTACGCGTAACGGCGCGCGATCAGTTCGCGCTGACTGGAGGTGAGGATTTCGACACGCACTTCGTTCCTGTTCAAGCACCGTCGGTGCAGCAATGAGAAGGTGGGGGACGACTGTGGGCGAGAAGAAGCCGGTGTTCATGGGCAGGCACACGATCTTTCACGGTTTTGGCCGGCGCGAGATCGAGACGGCGCCGGGCATGCAACCGATCACGTGGTGGGGTTCGGACAATATTCCTCTACCCAAGGGCGCACAGGAGACGAATGTTCGCCTGCAGGCCGAAGACGGCGCTCATTCGAGCGGCATTCTCTATCGTCGCGGCGATGAAAGGACCGTCGTTGTGTTCAATCATCCCCGCGCCGATTTCAGCAGCCACTATCTGGTGCCTGCAATGCTCGAAGGCGGCTACGCCGCTTTCGGCGGTCAGACTCGCTACCTGGGCAACGACGTCAACTGCGAGCATGAATGTCTGTGTGCGGATCTTGCGGCGCAGATCCGCTACCTGCGAGCGGAGGGCTTCGAAAAAGTCGTGCTTTGCGGCAACAGCGGTGGTGGACCTCTCTCGACCTTTTATCAGCACCAGGCAATGACTGAGCGTCCGGGCCGGCTGACCGATACAGCCGCAGGCGAATCTTACGATCTCAATGCACTCGACCTGCCGCCCGCCGACGGCTTGATTCTTCTCGCAGGCGCCTTGAGCGAAGGTGCGTTGGCGCTGGAGAACCTCGATCCCTCCGTGATCGACGAACACGATCCACTTTCATGCGATCCCGCGCTGGACATGTTCGATCCGAAGAACGGGTACCGGAAGCCGCCCGAGTCCAGCAAGTACTCGCCGGAGTTCCTCGCACGATATCGCGAGGGCCAGCGAGCGCGATGCGCGCGAATAGATGCAAAGGCGAAGCAGGAGATTGCACGCAAGCGGCGATATCGAGCGATGACGCAGGAGCCGGACTTCAGGTTGCGGGCGATCGAGGAGCAGAACTACATCACCCGCATGGCGACGGCTGCCAGCGTCCTCACCATCTACCGCACCATGGCGAATCCGGCCTCGACCGATCTTTCGATCCACCCCTCCAGCCGCAGGATCCTGGGACTGATGAGCCCCGATCCGCAGACAGCGAACTGGGGCTTTCCCGGCCTCGTTGCGCTGATGACTCCGGAGGGATGGTTGTCGACGTGGTCGGGTCTGTCGACGCGCGCGAACATGTTCGAGAACATCAAGAACGTCGTACAGCCGCTGCTGGTCGTCAACTTCGATGCGGACGTCACCATCCTGCCGTATGTGGCCGAAGGTACGTTCAAGAGCGCCGCATCGAAGGACAAAGAACTATTGCGCATCGACGCGGATCACTTTGCATTCGTCGCAAACGGGCCGCGGGAAGCAGGCATCCGTGAGACGGGCGCCGCGCTGATCAGGTGGCTGACGAAGCGCTTTCCGTGAGCGCCGCACCGATGATGCAATCCCATCGCTGGTCCCATGTCTGGAGCAGCAATCTCATTGTCTGCGCAGGCAACTGCGATGTGTGCCGGAGCGACGCCTTCGTTATTCCTGTTCATGTGTAGCGGGCAACCGCTCGCGGAGGTATCGAATGCGACGCACTGGCGCGGATGCCAACCCGCCTGGATCGCCTGGGTGCCGGGAAATTACAGCTGTTCGTTCAAGGGGGAAGCACAATGAGAATCTATCGACATGCAATTGGCGGCGGCCGACTCACGATGGCTTGCGCTGCAGCTCTGCTCATGCCGCATCTTGCGCAGGCACAGGCCTCTGGCGCGCAGGCTGCCCAGGAGGTGCGAACCGCGAATACGCTCGAGGAGGTCGTAGTCAGCGCCCGGAAGCGAGAGGAATCTCTCCAGGACGTGCCGGTCGCAGTGTCGGCGTTCTCGGCGGCCGACATGGAAAACAATCTCGTGACCGACTTGAACGCGGTCGCAGAATTGGCGCCGCAGGTGGTCATCGGACGGGCGACGTCCGGAACGGGCGCCTTCCTCACGATTCGCGGCATCAGCTCGCTGTCCACGGATTCCGGGATCGATCAGAGCGTCGCAGTCAGTCTCGACGGCGTGCCGATGAGCCGTGGCCGCATCGTCGGCGCGGCCCTTTTCGACATGGAGCAGGTCGAGATCATGAAGGGACCGCAGGCACTTTTCTTCGGCAAGAACTCGCCGGCCGGCGTGATCTCGCTGCGCAGCGCCAATCCGTCGGGCCAATTCGAGGCTTCTGTGAAAGCGGGGTACGAGTTCGAAGCGGACGAGCAGATCTATGAGGGCGTGATCTCCGGCCCGATTGCCGAGAACTTCAACGCGCGACTGGCACTGCGCTACAGTGAGATGAAGGGCTGGATCAAGAACGTCGCGGAGCCCATTGCGAGCCCGTTTCTTCCCGGCGTGACATTGCCAGGCGCCTTGAACGGGAACACCAGTCCGGATGGCACCGACCTCGGTGGGCGCGTCACGCTTACGTGGACGCCGTCGGACGATTTCGACGCCACGCTCAAGCTCACCATGAACAAGGAGGAATTGAACAGCGGCAATGCCTTTGGTGAACTCTATTGCGTGGGCGGCGTGACCGTGCCGGTGTATCAGGGCGTCCCCGTGCTCGGTGGTGCGGATTGCAGTGCAAACAAGCAGAAATCAGAAAGCGCATTGCCTCCTGAACTGGGCCGCAACTATCCGAATGGCAATGGTGGGGTGCCCTACATGGATTCGAAGTTCACCTTCGCGTCCCTGATTCTGAACAAGCGTTTCGAGAATCTCTCGATCAATTCGACGACGGGGTACTACGACCAGAGCATCTCCGACTCATACAACGCGGACTTCACACCGTACGTGCAGATTTTCAACGCCGAGTCGGAAAAGTACGAGCTGATCACTCAGGAATTACGGCTGAACACCGAGTGGGATTCCCCCATCAATTTCATGGCTGGCGTGTACTACGAGCACGCTGATCGCCAGTGGAGCAATGCGCCGGATCTGTTCAACATCTACAACCCGGTGGCCGACAATTACACGACCAACCAGCAGACCTCGGACGGTGAAAACGAAGGATACTCCATCTTCGCGCAGATTCGCTGGGACATCACGGACTCACTCGAACTGGCCGCAGGCGCCCGCTATTCGGAGGACAAGAAGGAGGTCGAATACATTAATGTCGCCAACAACCCGAACAGCCCGGTCGGCCGCGGACTCTATCCGCAGGGCCAGCCTTTCCCGGTCAGCTACGAGGACGACAATGTTTCGCCTGAAGCAACACTCAGCTGGAAGCCCATGGAGGGTCAGCTCCTGTACGTCGGTTACAAGACGGGCTACAAGGCCGGTGGTATTTCCAACGGTGCGCTCCTGCAGGCAACTGCGACGCCTGCCCGGTTGCTCTTCGGTCCTGAGGAGGTCGACGGCTTCGAGGTTGGCTACAAAGCGGAGCTGTTCGAGCGGACGCTGCGTTTCGACGTGACAGCGTATCGCTACGACTACGAGGGGCTGCAGGTCTCGTTCTTCGATAATCAGTTCTTCGTGTATCGCGTCGGCAACGCTGCGCAGGCCACGACCAAGGGCGTCGAAGGATCCTTCGAGTGGCTTGCGACCGACGATCTGTCGTTCAGCGGCGGCTTCGGCTACAACCGCGCCGAGTTCGAGCGGTTCCCCAATGCCCAGTGTTATCTCGGTCAGACTGCCGCCCTCGGCTGTGTGAACGGAGTCCAGGACCTGAGCGGCAAGGATCTCGCGCGCGCGCCGGATCTGGGCTACTACATTGGCGCCGATTACCAGCTGGCGTTCTCCGGCGGCTGGCTGGCGGACCTGTCTGTCAACGGCGCATACACCTCCTCGTATCAGACGCAGGCGGAGAATTCTCCCGGCGGCATGCAGGAGGACTTCTGGCGTCTGAATGCGGCGGTCCACCTTTACCCGCAGAGCGAGAAGTTCCGCATCTCCGCGATCGGTCGCAATCTGACGGATTCGTATTACAAGGTGGGATCATCCGTGCAGGCCGGCGCCAACAGCCCGAATCAGTTTCTCGGCTGGTTCAATCGGCCGCGTGAAGTCGTGTTGCAGGCAGAGTATCGATTCCAGTAGGGCGGACCAGCAACTGTGAAGCATTCTCAGTCTCGACGAGCTGCGGCGGCGCTTCTCGCAGTCCCTCTTCCAAAGGGTGATCCAAAGTGAGCAGCAAGCGCGCGCGCGTCAAAGCGGTGTTCAAACCGGGCGACTATCCGGGTGTGCCGGATGAGCAGACGAAGAAGGATCTGAAGGAACTCTTCGAACGGCTGTTTCCCGGCATCCCCGATCCGAAGCCTGAGCCCCACTTCGGCTTTGCAATCTTCGCGCAGAGTCCGCGACTGGCGATGAGCATCCTCGAATTGTTCGACTACATCGTTCGCCAGATGCCGTGGTCGCAGCAGCGCGATCTTCGCGAACTCGCGGTTCAGGCGCTGAACCTTCATTTCAAGTGCGATTTTTCGTTCCAGGCGCATCTCGTCTATGCGCAGGCGCATGGCGTCAGTCTGGAGAAGCAGGCGGCAATCCCCTATTGGGAAACCTCCAGCCTGTTCAACGATGAGGAGCGGCTGGTCATCGAGTACACCCTTGCCGTCGTCAAGGGACCCGTATCCGATGAACTCTTTGCAAGAGTCGCAAGGCAGTATGGTGAGAAGGGCGCAATCGAATTCACGACGGCAATCGCGTGGTGGTCGCTGTGGGCGATGGTCCTCAACGCGACCAGTCCGGAGTTCGATTTCGACAACGCCAAACCGCTGCCGATCGACAAGAGCAGAGAATTGGGCCGCTTTGCCGACAGGATGTAGCGAGAAAAGGCACATATGCAGTTCCCGATCGAAGGCGCCTGCTTCTCCGCTCCCTGACAGCAGCGTATCGCCATGAGCCCAGACCGGTCAGAGTCGGATTTCACGCTGTTGCGATCACGCATGCAGCGGTTCGTGGATCAAGGGAAGTATCCAGGGATACTCGCGCTTGTCTGGCAGGACGGTGAAGTGATTTCCTGCGACGCGGTCGGCTGGCGTGACATGGAACGCAAAACCCCAGTCGAACGGAGCACCATCTTCAGGCTCGCGTCCATGTCGAAGCCTCTGACCAGCATCGCCGCGCTGATATTGATGGAGGAGGGCCGGCTCGACCTTGCGGACCCGATCGAGCGATGGCTGCCCGAAGCGGCCAATCTCGCGGTCCTGCGTACGCCCCGATCGGAGATCGACGATGTGGTTGCCGCCCAGCGAGCACCGACCATCTTCGATCTCATGACCCACACCGCGGGCTTTGCCTGGACCAAGGGACCTGATCTTCCGATCACTCGCGCGATGATTGAAGCGGCCGGGATGACTCCCTTTGTGCCCTACGACGCGGACACGCTGGTTCAGCGGGTCTGCCGCTTGCCGCTCGTTCTGCAGCCGGGCAGCGGCTGGAACTATGGCCTTTCGACGGATCTGCTGGGTGTCATCATTGCGCGCGCCAGCAACGTGGGCCTTGCAGAGTTTCTGCAGGCACGCGTGTTCGATCCGATCGGAATGCGCGATACCGGCTTCTTTGTGCCGCAAGCGAAGCTCGACAGGCTGTCGGTCGGCTATGTCCGCAACGACGGGGGGCAGCTGGCGATACAAGACGACGCGCGTACCGGCTTCTGGACGCGACCACCTGTATTCGTCTCCGGCGGCGGCGGCCTGGTCTCGACGCCCGACGACTATCTGGCGTTTGCAAGAATGCTGCTGGACTACGGTCGTGCCGGCGACGAAAGGATCCTGTCAGAAGAGTCGGTCAGGCAGATGACGTCCAGTCAGCTGCGCACGGAGCAGCTGCGCACCTTCGATCCCGGTGTCGACTTTCTGCAGGGTCAGGGATTCGGACTGGGTGTATCGGTCACCCTGATGCAACGCGACAGGCGACGGGCGCCGGGCAGTTTCAGTTGGCCAGGTGGCTATGGCACGACCTGGTTTGTCGATCGTGAGAACAGGCTGATCGCACTCTGGATGACGCAGCTCTGGCAGGACAGCCAAATGGAATCAGGCCCGGCATTCGAGGACGGGGTGTATATGGGCCTGCAGGGGTGGATCGCCGCGTGATGCCCGTCGTGTCCGCGCCTGTACCGACGAGCGTCTCTTCCGAGTCAGGGGTGGTGTCGGATCCGTGGCCGCGTCCTGTGCTCGGATGGTCGGCCGCCGTCCTGTTGACGCTCGCAATGTTCGTGTCCTACGTCGATCGCACGATCCTTGCGCTGCTGATTGAACCGATCAAGGCATCGCTGGGCTTCAGTGATGTTCAGATGGGACTTCTGCACGGTCTGACCTTCGGATTGGTGTTCACCCTCACGATGGCGCCTTGCGGTTGGCTGGCTGACAACGTCAATCGAACGCGGCTGCTTGGCATCGCGGTGGCGTTTTGGTCTGTGATGACGGCGACGTGCGGACTCGCGACGAACTTTGCGCAGATGTTTGTTGCTCGCATGGGCGTCGCTGTAGGGGAGGCCACGCTGGGTCCGTCTGCGCCGTCTCTGCTTGCGGACTATTTTCCGCCGGAGCGAAGAACACCTCCACTCAGCCTGTACAGCATGGGCGCGGGTGCAGGCGTCGCCGCCTCGCTCCTCATCGGCGGGTTGGTTGCGAGCCTCGTGGGAGAGGGCAGGACCGTCTCACTTCCGCTCGTCGGTCAGGTTGAGAGCTGGCAGATCATCTTCTTCACCCTGGCTCTGCCCGGGCTGTTCCTGAGTCTGTTGTTTTTTCTGCAACGTGAGCCACGACGACGCAATCTCGGTGAGACAAAAGGGACGCTTCAAGAACTGAAGGCAGTGCTTGTATCGCGGCGCGGGATCATCCTGCCGCATATGGCGGGGTACTGCTTGTTCAACGTTTTCTCCTTCGCCGTATTGAGCTGGTTACCGGCCTTCTTCATGCGTGTGCATGGATGGAGCATCGCGGAAGTAGGAATCAGGCTCGGCACGGTGCAGCTCGCCACTGGCATCTGTGGAGCGTTCGCCGGCGGCGTCATTGCGCGTTCCTTCTGGAAAAGAGGACGTCTCGACGCCAACCTCCTGACAGGTGCGCTCTTTCTGGGCGTAATGACTGTGCCTGCGGTAGGCGGCGCGCTTAGCGGAAATCCAAGTGCGAGCCTGTTTCTTGTCGGGTTGATGAATTTCTGCCTGCTTGCACCCAGCGGACCCTTGCTGGGTGCCGTTCAGGACATCGTCCCAAGCCCGCTGCGTGGTCGCGTTACAGCGCTGTACTACATCGTGCTTGGACTGGTTGGAATGACGTTCGGCCCGCTTGTGATCGGCTTTATCAATGACCACGTCTTCGTCTATACGCGCGGCATCGGCAAGTCCATTGCCTTGACAGCCATCGCGACGCTGCCGCTCGCGGCCGTTTGCCTGGCCTTTGCGGCGCGACAGCGCACGAGACTCGATTGGAAGGGCTGAACGGACAATTGAAGGGTTCCCACACATGAGTACGACGAAAGCGCGCGTGAAGCTTGTATTCAAGCCAAGCGACTATCCCGGCAATCCCGACGAGGCGACGAAGAAGGCCTTGCAAGAGCTCTTTGAGCACATGTTTCCGGGCATTCCCGAACCAAAACCGGAGCTGCATTCCGGCTACGCCATCTTTGCGCAGAATCCGCGCCTCGCGATGGCCATTTCCAAGTGCGCGAACTACATCGTGGGCGAAATGCCGTGGACGCAGAACCGCTATCTGCGCGAGCTGGCCGTGCAAACGCTCAACATCCATTTCAAGTGCGATTTCTCGTTCCAGGCGCATCTGATCTATGGGCCCGCACACGGACTCGGCGTGGAGAAGCATGCGGCCATTCCGTACTGGCGAACCACCAATCTGTTCAATGACGAGGAGAAGCTGGTGATCGAGTACACGTTCGCCGTGGTTTCCGGCGATGTGCCGGAAGGCCTCTTCGCCAGAGTCGTCACACAGTATGGCGAACGAGGCGCGATTGAATTTACGACGGCCATCGCGTGGTGGTCGCTGTGGGCCATGGTTCTCAACGCAGCGAATCCGGAATTTGCGCCTGAGCGGTCGAGACCCCTGCCGAGGGACGCACGAGAGTTGCCGGATGACAACGTGAGATGAGTTTCGTGCGACCCATCCGGAAGCACCGCTCGGAGCTCGCGGTCCCCGCGACGGAGCAGGCGTTCATCGACAAGGCGGCGCGCAGCGCGGCGGATGCCGTGTTCATCGACCTTGAAGATGCAGTCGTGCCCGAGGCCCGCACCGAGGCGCGCGCGTCAGCGGTACTTGCGTTACGCGAGATCGACTGGGGCGACAAGACGCTTGCCGTGCGGGTCAACGCGATCGATTCCAGCTGGGGCCTGCGTGACATCCTGGAAGTTGCAGTTTGCCCGCGGCTCGACCTCGTGCTCGTGCCAAAAATCGAGACGGCGGACGATGTGCGCTTTGTGGATCGGCTGCTGAGCAATCTTGAGAGAGAGAGATCCGGAGATCGGCCGCTGCGGATCGAAGTGCTGATCGAAACGACCAAGGGTCTCGCCAACGTCGAACAGATCGCGGCCAGCTCCCAACGCCTCGAGGCGATGGTGTTCGGGGTGGGTGATTATTCGGTCGAATTGCAGAATTTCGATGTCGTGTTCGGTGCATCGCATCCCGACTACGCCGTGCTGGCGCGCGAAGAAGGACGCCCTGCGCAGCACCATTGGAACGATGCCTGGCACTTTGCACTGGCGCGCATTGCCAATGCATGCAGGGCCTACGGCCTGCGGCCGATTGATGGACCCTTCACGGACTACGGGGATACTGAGGGCTATCTCGCCAGCTGTCGTCGCGCGAGAGCACTTGGGTTTGAAGGCAAGTGGGCTATTCATCCGTCGCAGATTGCATTGGCGAACCAGGAGTTCACGCCCAGCAAGGCTCAGGTGCAATGGGCCCAGGAGATCGTCGCGGCGATCGCAGCGGCGAGTCTCGAAGGCCGGGGTGCGCTGGGTCGCGGCAAGGTGCTGATCGATCAGGCACACAAGAAAGTTGCCGAGAACATTCTGACCCGCGCCCAACTGCTCGGTATACTGCGGTGATCGGCTCGTGAGCGCCGCATTGGCTGGAGTTCGCGTGCTCGATTGCGCAACATTTATTGCGGCGCCTTTCTGCGGCACCTTGCTGGGTGAGTTCGGTGCCGAGGTGATCAAGATCGAGCAACCGAAGGTCGGCGACTCGCTGCGGCGACTGGGCACACCTACCGAGACCGGCGACACGCTGAACTGGTTCAATGAAGCTCGCAACAAGGAGTCCGTGACGCTGGACCTCGGCAAGCCGGAAGGCGCCGAGATTTTCAAACGCCTCGCCGGCGTAGCCAATGTGGTGCTCGAAAATTTTCGCCCGGGCACGCTGGAGAGATGGGGACTGGGCTATGACGAGTTGGCGAAGGTCAATCCTGCCCTCGTCATGCTGCGTGTCAGCGCGTATGGGCAAACCGGTCCGATGTGCGCCCGCCCTGGTTTTGCGCGGATTGCGCACGCCTTCAGCGGACTGGCCTACCTGGCTGGCGAACCAGGCAGGGCACCTGTCGTGCCGGGCTCGACTTCGCTTGCGGACTATGCGTCGGGCCTGTTCGGCGCGGTGGGCGTACTGATCGCGCTGCGACATGCCGAGCGGACAGGCGTCGGCCAGGTCGTGGATGTCGCGCTGTATGAATCCATGTTTCGCGTGCTGGACGAAATAGCGCCGGCCTACGCGAAATTCGGCGCCGTGCGCGAACGCATGGGCTCTGACTCCGTCAATATCGCCCCGCATAGCAACTACGAAACCCGCGACCGACAATGGGTCGCATTGGCCTGTTCGAATGATCGCATGTGGCATCGGCTCACGATTGCGATGAACAGGCCAGACCTCGGCGAGGATCCGCGGTACGCAACTGCAGCCGGGCGCGTCACCCATGCCGACGAGATCAACGACCTCGTTCGCCAATGGACTGCGCAGCTCGACTGCGATCAGGTTGTCGCGGCCTGCGACGCCGTAGATATGCCTTGCAGCAAGCTCCTCAGCATCGCTGACATATTCTCGAACGAGCACTATGCGGCGCGGAAGAACCTGCTGAAGGTAGACGATCCGCGTGCTGGCGTACTGATCGTCCCGGCGCCGACGCCGCGCTTGTCGGTGACGCCTGGGAGAATACGCGCCCTCGGACAGGCACTTGGCAGCGGGAATCATCGTGTACTTGGGGGCGTGCTGGGTTTCGGCGATGAGGAACTCGCCCGTCTCGCATCAATGGGCGTCATATGAGTGCGTGTGTGACGCGTGTACACGTTCGAATGCGCAGACCGCACGAAGGACGGCAGGAGCCATGGAATTGAGTCAACTGATGCTCCTGTTGCCTGGCGACGGCATCGGGCCGGAAGTCACCGGTGTAAGTCGCCGTCTCCTTGAGTACCTCATTGGGCGTGGCGCGCTGCACGTGCGCCTCGAAGAACGCCGCCTGGGTGGCGCCGCGCTTGAATCGGCGGGGGTTCCTGTCGAGCCGGAAACCATGGAACTCGCGCAAGGCGCGCGAGCGGTGCTGATGGGTGCAGTCGGTGATTCGCGATGGGAGGATCAGGCCATCGACCGTCGGCCGGAGGCAGCGATCCTGCAGTTACGCAATCATATGAAAGTGTTCGCCAATCTTCGACCGATCCGGTGCTATCCGGCACTCGCAAACTCGTCATCACTCAAGCCAGAACTGGTATCAGGCCTGGACATACTCTTCGTCAGAGAACTGTTGGGTGGCGTGTACTTTGGGAAACCGCGAGGTATCTCGAGGTTGCCCGACGGGCAACGGCTCGGCACGAACACCCATACGTATACGACAAACCAGATTCGCCGCGTAGTCGATGTGGCTTTCCGTATTGCTCGAGAACGCTCGCATCACGTCTGCTCGGTCGAAAAAAGCAACGTCATGGAAGCCGGCCTGTTGTGGCGAGAGGAAACTCAAGCGTTGCGAGACGAGCTTTATCCAGATGTGCACC
Organism: uncultured Steroidobacter sp.; assembly: GCA_964492345.1. Classification (GTDB taxonomy): domain Bacteria; phylum Pseudomonadota; class Gammaproteobacteria; order Steroidobacterales; family Steroidobacteraceae; genus Steroidobacter. The sequence goes on from CAZBKC010000020.1 coordinate 18,613, forward strand.
TCACGCACATGCTTGCAGACAACTGCGCGATGCAGCTCGTGCGCTGCCCGAAACAATTCGACGTCATTGTGACCGACAATCTTTTCGGCGACCTGCTGTCCGATGCCGCTGCAACGTTGACGGGCTCGCTCGGCATGCTGCCGTCGGCGGCAATCGGCGAGAAAAGAGGGCAGGGCCTCTACGAGCCTGTCCACGGTTCAGCTCCCGATATTACGGGCCAGGGCATTGCGAATCCCTGTGCGTCGGTGTTGAGTGTGGCGATGGCGATGCGATTCAGCTTCGAGCGGCCGGATCTTGCGTCTGCGATCGATGCCGCGGTCGGAGCGGCTATCGAGAAAGGAGTAAGGACGCGCGACATCGGTGGTACGGCGACGACGGAGCAGATGGGTGAAGCGATCCTGTCCTGCTTGTCAATCTGATACAGGTGAGAGTGTGTGACAAGAGCGCGAGTCAAAGTAGTGTGCACGGCTGGCGATGGTCTGGACTGCATGGACGGCGCGGAACAGAAAGAGCTCGATGCACTGTTCGAGGATATGTTTCCCGGTGCCCCGCTTGCAAAGCCGGTGCTCCCGCCTGGTTACGCGGTGCTGGCGCGGAATCCTCGTTTAGCCCGCGCGATCTTCGGGTCCGCTCGATACATCGAACGCGAGATGCCGTGGAGTCAGCGCCTCGGTGTTCGGGAGCTGGCGGTCCAGGCGATCAACCACCACTTCGGATGCGATTTCTCGTTCCACGCCCATCTGCAGTTTGCACAAGCGCACGGTGTGGGTGTGGACAAGCAAGCTGCGATTCCGTACTGGCGGACAACGAATCTGTTCAGCGATGAGGAGCGTATGGCGGTGGAATACACGTTCGCTGTCGTCAAAGGAGATGTCTCGGATGAACTCTTCGGCAGAGTTGTGGAGCGTTATGGGGAAAGGGGCGCCGTGGAGTTCACGATGGCCATTGCCTGGTGGTCGTTGTGGGCAATGATCCTCAACGCGACGCGTCCAGAGTTTGCGTCTTAGGGAATCTCTGATTTACCTCTTGTTCGTCA
>CAZBKC010000021.1:0-19628 GCA_964492345.1 uncultured Steroidobacter sp.
TCATCTCGTTCCGGGTCAGCGTGCCGGTCTTGTCGGAACAGATGACGGTGACGGCGCCCAGCGTCTCGACCGCCGGCAGCTTGCGCACGATGGCATGCCGTCGCGCCATGCGCCGCACGCCCAGCGCCAGCGTCACGGTCAGGATCGTCGGCAGGCCCTCCGGGATCGCCGATGCTGCGAGCGCCACGACCATCATGAACATCTCGGACGGCGGATGAGAGCGCCACGCCACGCCGATCACGAACGTGATGGCAGCGAGCGCCACGATGGCGATGGCGAGCCACTTGCTGAACTGCGCGATCTTCCGCACCAGCGGCGTCGACACCGCCTCGACGTCGGCGATCATCGCGCTGATGCCGCCCAGTTCCGTCATCGCGCCGGTGGCCACGACCAGCGCGGTCGCATGACCCGACGCCACCAGCGAACCGGAGTACAGCATGCTTTTGCGTTCGGCGAGCACCGCTTCTGCCGATACCGGTTCCATCGACTTGGCCGCGGTGACGGATTCGCCCGTCAGCAGCGACTCGTCGACGCGCAGATTCCTGCAGCTCACGATGCGCAGATCCGCCGGCACGCGATCGCCGGACGCCAGCGCGACCAGATCGCCGGGCACGAGCTGCGCCGCCGCGATCTCCTGGCGCTCGCCGTCGCGATACACGGTGGCCTGCGCCGAGAGCATGTCGCGGATCGCATCCAGCGCGACTTCGGCCCGGCCTTCCTGGATGAATCCGACGATCGCATTGACGATGACCGCCGTCAGCAGCACGCCGGTATCGATGAAATGTCCGAGCGCCAGCGTGATGCAGGCCGCGACCAGCATCACGTAGATCAGCACATCGTGGAATTGTCGAATGAAGCGCCGCCAGGCGGGTCGTCTGCCGGCGGCCGGCAGCTCATTCGGTCCGTACGTCTGCAGTCGCGCCTGCGACTCCCCGACCGTCAGTCCGCGTTCCGCATCGGAGTGCAGTCGTTCGATGACCGCAGCCGCATCCATGCTGTGCCAGGCAGGGGCGCTGCCGCGGTCGGGGCTTGCATTCATGAGCACGCACTCTCGTCACTATTTGAAACGCGAATCCTGGAGCGTAGACAGTCGCGTCTGCCGCGTGACTCCGGAACGCTACGTAATAATGACCTGTAACGGATGTACGTGCACTGGTCCTCTTCTGCAGACGACTGGACGACAGGAAAATTCGCGGGAACCAGCGAGAAGCGGATAAGAATGCGGCTTCCCGACAACCGCCCTCGCGGGGCTGATAGCTCCTGCTGCGAGGGCCGATGCGATCAGCCCGGCCCTTCGATCAGGAACGACCGGAAATCCGCCGACGCCAGCCGATGCGGCAGCGCTTTCTGATAGGCGTCGCTGTTGTACCACTCGAGCGCATCGCTCATCTGCGGAAAGCGCAGGATGACCACGGCATCCGTATCCGGGCCTTCGAGCACCTGGAACTTGCCGCCCCCCTTGGTGCTGGCGACGAGTTCGATCTTCTCCGTCGGCGCCTGTCGCGCCAGCGCTGCGTACTTCTCCAGCCCCGCGGTGTCCCGGGTATTGCTGCGAACGAAAATTACATAGGCGGCCATGACAGTCCTCCAGTGGCGGCGATCAGCTCTTGGTCGCCGCAGCGAGTTGCGCGTCGTGGGCGTCGTCATCGAGCGCGTGCGAAGTCGGGCGGACACGTCTCAGCAGCAGGAACATGCCGCTGCCCGCGAGTGCCGAGACGCCACTGAGAATCAGGAACTGCGTGTAGCTGCCGCTGGCCTTGAGGGTGAGACTCAACAGTACCGAGCCGATCGCGATCGACAGCGCCACGGCTCCCAGCACCAGCCCGAGCACGGTGCTGTACACGTCGAGCTTGAAGTAGCGCATGACGAGGTACGCGAGCACGTCGCCCTCTGCGCCCATGCACAGTCCCAGCAGGGACACCGCCACGATCGCTGTCGTCGGCGACATGAAGCCGGACGCGAGCAGCAGCAGGCCGACGCCAGGCAGTCCCAGCGAAAGAGCGGCGATTGCATAGGCGGGAAAGCGATCGAGCGCGAAGCCGCAGGCCAATCGCCCGAGCACGACGCTCAGTGCGAACACGGAGATCGCCAGCGATCCGGTATGCGAGTCGATGCCACGATCCAGCAACACCACCTTCAATTGCGATGTCTGCATCGAGAAGGAGAAGTTGCACAACACCATGCCGAGGATGATCAGCACGAAGGCGGGATTGCGCAGGATGGCCGCGTAGCCATGGGAAGAGCCGTGCGCCCGCGCTGCCGCGCCGCGACGTGCATCCGCCTGCCGCGGGATCAACGCAATCGCTGCGGCGCCCGCGATCGCCGTGACCACGGCAACGGCGACGTATCCGGCGCGCCAGCCGTTCGTATCGATGAGCCGGGACAGGAAAGGTACACAGGCCGCGCCCAGCACCGCGGGCGCGGAAGCGCAGATGGCGAGTGAGATGCCGCGCGCCTGCACGAACTGCTGGGCGATCAACCGGCTGTAGATCGTCGTGCTGGTCGTCCCGCCCACCACGACGATCTGCAGCACCGTCAACAGAAAGAACAGCGTCAGTGCACCGTTCATCAGGCTCAGGGCCATGAAAATCAGCGGCGTCGCAATGACACCGACGATGGCCATGCGTCGGACGCCGAAGGCATCGGTCAGGCGTCCGGCAATGGGCTGGCAGACGATCGCGAGCATCGCCGCGACGCCGATCAATGCGATGTCGGCTCGCGACCAGCCGAACTCATCGAGCAGGTGAGGCGTGAAAACGTTGTTGATGTAGTTGGTCAGCGAGTAGCCCACGCCGAGCCCGATGCTTGCCGCCGCCAGGTAGCGCCAGTGGGTGCGGATCTCTCCCAGGTACGTCATTGCGTCTCGCTCATCCAGTATGAAGGAAGCGGTTGGCGGGATGGTCAGAGGCGCTTTCATGCCCTCTCGGAAAGCGCGGCAGCTTTCTGAACTATCCGCCAACCGCTATCCGCTATCCGCTTCTTTCCTGCTAGAACTTCACCTCGATGGAGCCCATCACGATGCGCGGGTTGCCCAACTGCACACTGTAGGCGCTGGGCGCGACCGAACCCCATGTGATGTATTCCTCGTCGAAGGCGTTGTTGACCGACACGTAGGCGCCGATGCGTTCGTCCGCCATCTTCGCGCCGACGCGGAAATTCACGAGCGAGTATGGCTGCTGCTCGGTGAGCGGCTGGTTCGAATCGTCCGTGAAGAAGCTGGACGAGTAGGCGTACAGCACCGAGGCGACGAAGTTGATGTTGTTGGTCACCGGCACGTTCAGGTCCGCAGTGAGACTGGCCTGCCACTCCGGCGCCATGATCATCCGATTGCCGCTCACGTCGAACGGTGCGACCTTCAACTCCGGAATGCCGGGGCTGGAGAAGTCCGTGTACTCCGCATCGAGATAACCCACGCCTGCGCCGATGTTGAAGATGTCGGTAGCACGCCAGTTCACGGACATTTCGGCGCCGTACGTGCGCGTCTTGCCCGCGTTGAAATACACCGCGGCCAACCCGGTGTAGCCGCTCTTGAGTACCTGCAGGTCCTGGTAGTCGTTGTAGAAGATCGCGGAAGTGAACTGCACCGTATTGTCGAACAGCGCCGTGCGCAGGCCGACTTCATAGGTGTCCACCTCCTCCGGTCCGAGCGCGTTCATCTCGCCAAGCGTCTGCGCCGGATGCACGAGCGGATTGGCACCGCCTGTCTTGATTCCATTGGCCCAGCGCGCGTAGATCGTGCCTTCGCCGAGCGCATAGCTGAGTGTCAGCGCGGGCACGAACTTCGACACGGTCGATTCGCCGGAGGCCGCGCCCACTGGCACACCGTTGGTCACCGTATCGGTCGCCGGGTCGTAGATGGCGACGACACCCGCAGGAAATTCCGCCGTCTTGGTTTCGTCGATGTAACGACCCGATGCAATGATCGTGAATCTGTCTGTGATGTCGTACTCGCCCTGGACATAGGCCGAATAGCCATCGCCGCCCGTCCTGGCCATCGTCGCTGCCAGCGTGTTGCCGAGCAGGATGCTCGCAGTCGAGTTGTCGATGGTCTCATCGTAGTAGGTAGCGCCGGCAAGCCAGCGAAGGCGGTCCTCGCCGCTCGATACCGCGCGCAGCTCCTGATAGAAATTGCGGCGTTCGAAACCGGAGAGGAATCCCGCCGTCGGCACGGTGCTACCCGTCACGTCGTTGCGGAAGTTCGATTCGTTCCAGCGGAACGATGTGATCGACGACAGCGTGAAGCCGGACAGGTCGACGTCCGCCTTGGCGTTTGCGCCATAGTCTTTCAGCTTCATATAGGAGTGAATCGGACCGCCCGCTTCGAACTCGCCGAACTCACCGCCAGGGAACAGGTAGTCGATCGGCAGTCGGGCCGCGCCCAGGCCGAAGCTGTTCATGAGCGCCGTATACGTTCCATACGTGCGCGAGGGCTGCACCGTCTTCCACGCGTTGCCGCTGGCATCGTCCTTGTCGGTCCAGTCGGCGCCCACCCTGACACGGAAGGCATCGCCCTCGAACAGGATCTTGGCATCCACGTACGTCTGATCCTGATCACTCAGATGCGAAACCTCGGAGCGGGAGTCGAGCGTCGAAGCCACAGAGGGATTGGCCAGCAGATAGGCTCGTTGCCCGGTGTCGCCGAACGCTGCAGCCTGCTCCGGCGTCAGTGCCGCATAGCTCGAATACGGATTTGCGATCGCCTGGTTGGTGACGTAGTCGTCGTGCGTCTGGCGCGCGACTGTCAGATTCACTGCAATGCTGTCGGTGAGCGGAACGTTGAGGTAGGCGTTCGCATCGAACGTGTCCTTGCTGCCGTAGCCGACGCGCGCTTCAGCAGCGAAGGCATTCGTGCTGGGCTGGCGCGTGATGATGTTCATCACGCCCGCCGTCGCGTTGCGGCCGTACAGGCCGCCCTGCGCACCCTTCAACACTTCGATGCGTTCCACGTTGCTCAGATCATCGACGAGGCTGGCGTAGATGCGCGGGATATCGTCGATGAACGTTGTCACCGACGGATCGGCACCGATCTGGATGCGATTGCCGATGCCGCGAATGAAGGTCTGCACGTAGCCGCTGCCCGTGCTGGTCACCAGGCCCGGTGTGTTGAAACGCAGATCGGTAATACTTTCGATGCCGCCCGACTCCAGCGTCGCCTTCGAGATCGCTGTGATCGACAGCGGCACCTCGAGCACGTTCTGCTCGCGGCGCTGCGCGGTAACCATCACCTCCTCGAGTACGGAGGAACGTGCACTGTCCTCTCCCGTGGTTTCCTGCGCTGTGGCAGACGTCGACTGCAGCGCGACGCTGATGGCGATCGTGGACAGCACCATTGCTTTCGTAGACATGTGACTCCCCCGTCGTGGACTCGCGTCAATGACGCGAGATCTCAAGTTTCAGATCATGAATTGCGAGCGGCTGCCCGCTAGAAGAAATCGTTGTACCAGGTCTTGTATTCCTCATGCCCCGGCACGTCGCGCGCGTTGGCGACGCCATCTATGGGCACTTGAATGACGGCGGGCTTGCCGCTCGCGAGTGCTCGCGCAATCGCGGGACCGATGTCCTCGGCACGTTCGACGTATTCGCCGTGCGCTCCGAATCCTTCGGCGATCCTGTCGAGGCGCAGCTGGTCGCCCCAGTGCGCTTCGGTCTCTGCCGAATCGGGACCGAGCATCCCGCGATACCCGCGCACTTCGACACCCCATGCATAGTCGCAACCGACGATGCAGATGACAGGCAGCTTCTTGCGCACTGCCGTCTCCAGTTCGGAGATGTGGAACAGGAATGCCGAGTCGCCGGAGACGAGGACGACGCGGCGATCGTTGCCGACGACGAGTTGCGCGCCGATGGCATACGGCAACCCCGTGCCGAGATGCCCGAAGTTCTGGTTCCAGACCGAGTCGCGCGGCGTTACCTGCGAATACGTCCACGTGAAAATGCTGATGGCGCCGCCATCGCGCACGAACACGGCATCCTTCGGAATGGCCCGCGTCGCTTCGACCATGAAGCGTGCGGGATGGACCGGGCTCGATGCCGTCGGCGCCGACGAGGCGCACTGCGCCTTGTACTCGGCATGCATCCTCGCCCAGGCGTCGACCTCAGGCGGCCGCTTGCGCGGCTGATCCTTCAGTGCCTCGATGAGTTGCGGCACCACATCGCGCAGATCGCCGATCAGTGGCACATCGATCGGCCGGTTCACGCCGATCGCAAGCGGATCGCGCTCGATGTAGATCCACTTGCGGTCGATGTTCCCTTTGGCCCAGTGCCCTGCGACACCGTGGTGTACGGGTTCGCCGATCTCTGTGCCGATCGCAATCACCAGATCGGAACTCGAAACCGCCGCGGCGCCAGCCGAGGAGAATCCGCATGGGAATGTGCGCTCTTCGCAGCCTTCCAGGAACGAGCTGACCGGATAGGTCTGAATCACCGGACACTGCAGCAGCTTCGCCAGTTGCGCCAGAGAGTCGTGGGCGCGCGAGGTGAACGCGCCCTGCCCGATCAGCAGGATCGGCTGCTTCGCTTTGCGGATCAGCGCAACGGCCGAATCGATGGCGGGAGAACTCGCCGGCTCGTGGATGAGCCGGTACGTCGCGAGCGCAGCCGGCGGCGGCAGATCGACCTGCGCATACATCGCGTTCATCGGCACTTCGATGTAGACCGGACCTGGCCTGCCTGAAAGCGCGCGGCGGAACGCCTCATGAATGACCTCATCGGTCTGTTCCGGATACTCGATGATGCCGACGTACTTCACGGCCTCTTCGAAGTAGCGCCACTGCGGCGTGTACTGGATGCGGCCGCGGCGCACGCGTTGCGCAGCGATCTGCTTGCGCTGACCGCCGATGAAAATCACCGGCGCGTTCTCCTTTGCTGCATTGATTGCAGCCGGTACGAGATTCGCAACGCCCGGCCCCTGATTTCCGACCACCACACCCGGCCTGCCGTTCATGCGCCACATCGCCTCGGCCATGAACGCACCGGCCTCTTCGTGATGCGGCGCGATCACGCGCCAGCCACGCTTCTCCGCGGTCGTGAACATGCGAAAGAAGCTGGGGTCGGGGATACCGAACAGCGTCTTCAGGCCCTCCGCTTCGAGCAACTCGAGGATGCGTTCGGAAACGAGTACGGACATGGTCAGGGTCTCCTGGTTCTGATCGATACACCGCGTACACACCGGGCCGTGTGCATTCCGTTGCCCGCCTCGCAAGCCCCCGATCGCGGCTGCCGGGATCGTCCCGGTCATCTGCCATGTGTTCACATATATGAACACTAACAACACATATGTGAACTTTATAGAGCCCCGGTTTTGCGAAGTCAACATGCACATCCGGAATTGACCGCCACCCACTAGTCCACGTATAAGAATTACTTGTCCATTTATGTGGACTATGTAGATCGAACCAGGGCAGCCGCGCGCTGCAGGAGAAAACACGCCATGACCAAAGGCTATGTGCTCGATCCCACGGGGGTCGGCGTCGAAGACATCACTTCGTCAGGACCCGATGCCGGCTCGCTGGCCGGCAAGACCATCGGCATTCGCGTCGACGAAATGTGGCGCGCGTGGGACTGGATTTCTGAAATGTGGGCGGAGGAATTCCGCAGGGCCGGCGCCAAGGTGAAGTTCTGGCGTTCGAGTCAGCGCACCGGCGAGCCAGGGCAGCGCGCGATGGAAAGCCTGGACCAGTTCTACGGCACCTCGGATATCGCAGTCGTCGGACTCGGCAACTGCGGCTCCTGCACGGGCTGGACGATTCACGATGCGCTGTTCGCGGCGGCGAAAGGCATTCCGACCATCGCGATCTGCACCGACAACTTCAAGGAACTCGGCCGCAACCTCGCGCGTCGCGGCGGTCGTTCGGGACTGCGCATCCATGTGCTCCCCTATCCGCTGAACGAGTGCGAAAGGAACGAGGTCGACGTGGTGGGCCGCGCCCACTATCCGCAGGTCATCAAAGCCATGGGTGCGTCCCTGGCTGCAAGCAAAGAGGCCGCTGCCTGATGAACGCTCAAGTTTTGCCCGCCCACATCGCACCGCGCCGTCCGCGTGACACCGTCAGCCGCGATTGCGGCCCGGAAGGCTGTCAGGTCGACTGGCTCTCGAGTCGTCGCGTGGAAACCGCCATCGATGTCATGGAGTTCACCCGCGAATCTCTGGCCCTGGGCTGGGGGGATGGGTTACCGCTGATCCCTCCGACCGAAGGTCGCGTGCGCGCGTTCCTGTCGGCGACCAGCTTCTTCCCCGATCAGGTCATCGCGACATTGCCGCCGCTGCGAGCGGAGTGCACCGTCGAGAAGATCGCCATCAATGCAGTGATGGCCGGCGCACCGCCCGAGTCGATGCCGCTGCTGGTTGCCGCCGTCGAGGCGTTTGCCGCACCGAACTTCGAACTCTACGGCCTGAATGCGACAACGGCTCCCGTGATTCCGATGATCGTCGTCAACGGACCCATCCGCGATCAGCTGGACATCCCTTACAGGCATGGCTGTCTCGGTGGCGTACCCACTGCGGCTGCCGCAATCGGGCGCGCACTGCGCCTGATCATTCGCAACCTTGCCGGTCAGGTCGTCGGCGTCACTTCGCAGAGCGTGTTCGGTTCTCCGGGACGGGTCTGCGGCATCATCTTCGGCGAATGGGAAGAGCGCTCGCCGTGGGCTCCCTTCGCGGAGCGTCGCGGAGTGAAGGGCAATGCCGTGACGGCCTATGGCACCAACGGGACCCAGAACATCATCGACACGTCCTCGCAGAAGGGCGAAGAATTTCTCGAGATCATCGGCAAGTCGCTCGCCTACCCTGGCGCCAACGGCTTTTCGCCTGCCGTGCCCTACGCGGAAATCATGGTCGCCGTGAATCCGATCTGGGCCGAGATCATTGCTCGCGACGTACCCCGACTCGAAGACGTGCAGCAGATCCTGTGGGAACAAGCCAGCGTGCCCGCTGATTTTCTGGTGCATCAGCACCGTGAGCAGCTGGAGAAACAGAACCGCGTCCACAAGAACGGCCGGGTCTATGTGGCCACCAGGCCTGAAGATGTGTTCGTGCTCTGTTGCGGCGGCACCGGCAGCCTGCATGCCACCGGCTTCCACAGCTGGGGCACGTGCATCACGACGACTGCGGCCATCGACTGATCGTGCTGGATGCAGAAACGCATCAAGAACCGGGAGTAACCGCATAGAACGCAAAGATCGCAAAACGGAATCGACCCGCCCCAGGGTTTCATCCGTTCTATGCGTTCGTTGCGGTTACTCCGGCTCCTTTCCGTTACACAGACATGTGCCGCTTGAGTTCCCGCTTGAGCGTCGCAGCGATTTGCGGGATGCGCGGGCGCATGCGATTGCTCGGCCCGCCGACGACGATCGACAGGTAACGATCCGGAAGAGCGATTGGCATGGCCACACCAACCAGGTCGGTTGCGTAGCCCTCGATGTTCTCGTGCCAGCCGCGCGTGACTGCCCGTTTGATCTCGGCTTCCACATCCTTCGCGTTCATCACCGACCGGTCCGCGTACTTCTCGAAACGAATCTTCTTCAGCAGCGACATACGTTCGCTGGCCGAATACTGCGCGAGGAGCGCGCGACCCGCCGAAGTTGCATGAATAGGCAGTTGATAGCCGACCTCTGCCGTGAAGCGCACGACAGCCTCCGACTCGACCACGTAGAGCAGCACGGCATTCGCTCCGGCAGGCGCCGCGATCGCCGTGGTTTCCCCCGTCGCGCTCGCCACTTCGTCCACTGCACGGCGAAGTTCATCCGGCAGCAACTGCGCCTCGGCGATGTGCTGCAGCAACGACATCCACCGCGAAGTCGGGTAGTAACCCGCGCGAGGCCGCGGCTCGTACAGAAAGCCTCGCTGCGCGAGCGTCGTCAGAAGGTTGAAAGTGCTGGAACGCGGCCATCCCAGGGCGGCGGAGATTTCCGCCAGATTCGCCGGCTTCCTCGTCTTCGCGAAGTACTCCAGCAGATCCAGGACATTCGCTGCCTGTCGGACGATCATCTCCAGACCTCTATCAGGATGGTCGAAGTACTGTCCTTGAGCGCGGCACCAGCGTCAATGGGAGTGAGCGCTGGCGATCGCGGAGCGCAGCCTGAAGAATCCAAGGCCGCCGGCCAGCACCGAGACGCCGGAGATGATCATGAACGCGGAAAAACTGTCGGTCTTGTAGAGGGTGAAGCTGAGAATGGCCGACCCCAGCGTGATCGCGGCTCCGGCACCCGCCATGAACAGGCCCAGCACCGTACTGAAGATCTTCATGTCGAAGTAGCGTGACGCGATGTAGGCGATGACGTCGCCTTCGGCACCATAGGAGAAGCCGAGCGTCGCGACAGCAAAGACGATCAGCCACAGCGCCGTCACATCCGTGGCGAGGATGAACAATCCGATGCACGGCAGCCCCAGACCGATGGCAGCCACCAGATGGGTTTCGAAGCGATCGAGCGCCAGGCCGCAGAGGAAGCGGCCGACGATCACACCCGTCGCGAAGACGGAGACCATGAAACCCGCCTGCGTCGACGATACCTCATGCTCGATGAGCATCACCTTGATCTGTGAGGCCGCCAGCGCATAGGGCACGCTGCACAGCACCGTGCAGATCAGGATGATCCAGAACGCTCGATTGCGGGCAATCGAGCGATAGTCATGGGACTCATGGCGCTTGCGAAGGTCCGCGCCGATGTCACCGGCCGCCTTGGACGGCAACAAGGCCAGCGCCAGCGCACCGGCAAGCGCGGAGAAGATGGCAATCGCGATGTAACCCGCCCGCCATCCCGCCGTGTCCATGTACTGCGTCAGCACGGGACTGCCGACTGCACCGACCAGCGCCGGCCCGCACGCGAACAAGGCCAGCGCGAGGCCGCGCGCAGCGGTGAAGCGCTCGGCGACAATCCGCGTATAGACCGTACTCGTCGTCGTGACGCAGAAAACGATCTGCATGACCGTGATCGCGTAGTACATGCGGATATCGCCCTGCATCATCGAGAGCAGCACGAAGGAGAGCGGGAAAGCGACGACGCCGACTGCAGCCACCCGCCTGGGGCCGAACAGATCCGTCAGGCGGCCCGCGATGGGAATGAAGATCAGCGTGAGCAGCGACAGCGTGCCAGCCAGCGCGAACTCGGCCTTGCTCCACTGGAACTCGTTCAACAGGTACGGACCGAGCACGCTGTTGATATAGGAATTGATGGACAGACCGGAGCTGAATCCTGCCGTCGCACCGAGCATGGCAGGCCAGTGGGCCCGAAACTCCTGACGATAGTTCATTGTTCTTCCGGTGCTGCTACGGACGGCACTGTCGTCGAGGCCGTCGCCGGCCGTCAAGCAAGGACCAGCGCCGCGCACCGTCGAGGAACCAGATGGTCGATCGTCGGTCGCGTGCCCTGCTCGCAGGCGAGCCTGTAGAGATCCGGCAACCGGAATCAGGCAAGTACACAAAGGAGCACAAAAGAGCACAAAAAATACATGAGTCTGCTTTTGTGTTCCTTTGTGTACTTGCTTCTTGCGTTCCATGCCCCGTGGGGATCTCCCTTGCGGTCACGGCTACTCCGGCTCTGCAGCCCCTACCGCGCCTTCAGACCGAGATTGCCGTCGTGCAGCCGCAGTCGCAGCGAGTTCTGGTAGTAGGCCACCGTCTGGTACTGGCCGACCAGGATGGGCAGTTCGATGAGCTGCTTCTCGTCGAGACGTCTGGTGAGCGTAGCCCAGGTGGCATCGGAGATCATCGCGTCGGCATGCAGCTCTTCGGTCGCCTTGAGCAGTGCCTGCTCATGCTCGCTCCAGCCTGGAGCGGCCGATCCCTGCGTGATCCGCTCGATGTCCGCGCCGGCGATGCCCTGCTTTCTGGCGATGAGGACATGTTCGCCCCATTCGTACGGCGCCTGGCAGAGCCAGCCGATGCGCAGAATGACGAGTTCGCGATCGCGGGCCGCCAGTGCTCCCTGGCTCAGCAGCTGGAGCCCGACGTCCACCTGGCGCGCAAACAGATGCGGATGACGCAGCATGGTCCGCATGATCTCGGGCAGATTGCGCAGCCTGGTCAACAGGTCGACCGGAGCTGCGGCTGCGGCCTGATCGGGCAGCAGACCGGTCAGCATTTCCTGATCGCGCGAATCGATGGCCGAGTTGACCCGGCTCATTCGAACCATCATCGCCTGAAGGTCGTCCGTCAGCTCCGCAACATCGAGCGGTGCGATGCGCGGGCCGTTTCCCAGCACCTGCGCCTGACGCTGTTCCGGGGTGTTGCCCTTCTGGTTGTTTGTCATGCTGCTCTCAAAAAAAGTTCTGTCGAAGGCTTCGCGAGGTCCTGGAAGGTACATTACCGACTCGCTATGATCGATGCGTCGCTTGCGCTCCTGAGTATCGGATGACGCTCATCGAACTGCCTCGTGCACTCGAAGACTATTTCGCTTTCGCCGAAACCGAACCGACCCGCAGAGGTCGCCGTTTCTCGATCTCGTTGCCGTACTTTCAGGGATCGCGACTCGACCGGCTGCAATGGTGGTATCACGTGACGCCGGCGCAGGAACAGATGTTCGAAGGCACCGGCCTCATCGTCTTTCGCAAACGGGCCATCGAAAGATTCCACCGGCATATCGAACGATGGCTGGCGAACACGAATCAGCAACTCCACGGCGACGATCCCATTCCCCGCCTGACGGCCCGACCGAAGCCCGCCCCGAAACCGAAACGCGGCCGCTCGCCGAAGTCATCCCGCTGCCTGTCGATCGCGTCGTCGCAAACGGGTAGCACGGAAGAGAAAGATTTCACACAGAGGACATAGAGCGAAGAACGGTTTTTCTGCCGCTCTCGTATCCCCGTGGAAACTTTCTCGTCCGAGCCTCTGTGATCTCTGTGCCCTCTGTGTGAAATCTTCCTCCCTGACGACATAACGCGAGCCGCGAACCGCACCCTGGCACCCGCATGTAAGAAATTGCATGCACTGCATCATGGGGACGAACGAAATGAGCCGGCGTTCACATCCCGGCGCCGATGTCCGTGAATATTCTTCGAGCCACGCACTCTGGATCCCCGGGTTGTGCAACCCGGGCCTGACAAGGAAAACGAGCGTATGGCACGGCACATCGACCGGATCATCGACGATCTGTGCAACGGTTCGCTGACCCTGGCAGCGGCCTGCGAGGCATTGTTGCAGTCAAGCCGGGGCGATCCCGCCGGCACCCGTTTCTGGAACCTGGCCATCGAAACTGCGCTGAAGCAGAAGCGCATCCCCCATGCGGCAGGTCGCGCCCTCCTCGATGCGCTCGAGGGCTGTCCGAGCGACCGCACGGTGTGGATCGACTCCGGCATGCTCGACGCCAGCGTCGACCAAACGCCTGCCGCACGCATCAAGGACACCGAACGTCGCGTCGCCGCCCTGCTTCAGTCGACTGTCGGCAGCGGCATCCCGATGGCTGCCGCAGCCCGCTCCGTGCCGCCGCTCACCGGACCGATCGAGTGGTATGACTCGCGCGCGTTCACCGAGACCGAGGCCGCTGCACCTGAATCGATCGGCCCCGGCTGCGTCCTGAAAGGCCGTTATCGACTGGCGGCGCATCTGGGCGCCGGTGGCATCGGCCAGGTCTTCGAGGCTGTCGACCTGGCCTTTCCCGGTGCTGACCGCCGCGTGACGGTCAAGATCGTCGCGGTCAATCTGCGTCACCAGCCGGACGCGCTGACGATCCTCGAAACGGCCATTCGACGCACGCAACACCTTTCGCATCCGAACATCGCCGCCATTCACGACATCGGCCGCCACGGCGACAGCGTCTTCATCGTGATGGAACCGTTGCGTGGACGCTGGTTGAGCGGGCTGATCCGCGAAATACGCGGCCGGGGCATGCCCTATGCGACTGCGTGGCCGATCATCTCCGGCATCGCCAGCGGCCTAGCCCACGCACACAGTCACGGTGTCGTGCACGCGGACCTGAGTCCCCACGCCGTCTTCCTGTGCGACGATGGCACGGCGAAGGTCATGTGCTTCGGCCTGATCGACGCGCTGCCGAACAGCAACGAATCGCTGGACGTGCTCGACACCCAGACGCTGCGCGCCTACACCGAAGCCTACGCCGCCGATCCATGGGCCCAGCTTTCGCGCCCGCATCCCGCCGACGATCTGTATCCGCTCGGCGTGATCGCCTATGAAATGCTCACGGGGACGCACCCGTACCAGCGCCACAGCATGATCGTGGCGCGGCAGAAGGGTCTGACTTTCGCCCCCGTCGCCGGTCTCAACAACCGCGCACGCAAACTGCTGCAACGATGCCTGTCCTTCGAACGCGCCGACCGGCCGCAGAACGCCGATCGCTTCCTGCGCAAGATGCAGCCGGGCCTGCTCGATCGCATGCTGGCGGCGGGATAGGACTTCGGGTTTCACACAGAGGGCACAGGGAAAAGAGGTTCACACAGAGATCACAGAGTACACAGAGGTGCAGAAAAGAGAGGGTGTAGTGCCCCATCTGAGCAAACTCGTGAAAGAAGAATCCGTTCTAACTCTGTGATCTCTGTGATCTCTGTGTGAAATCTTCTTCTTCCGGTTTTCCGATCTCCATGGTCCCTGTGCCCTCTGTGTGAACCTCTTATTCCTCAGAAATCCACGCCGATCTCCGCCGAGTACGTGCGCTGCGCATACGGGTGGAATGCCCAGTAGGTTTCATTGTTGAGATTGTCGATGCCGAGCGAAACCGTGCATCGGTCGGTCAGGCGGTAGCGTGTACGTGCGTCGACGACGAAGTAGCTGCTGGTGCCGGTGTACGTGAATCCATTCGGGTCCGAGTTGTCCAGCGTGTTGTACTGCCGGCCGCTGTAGCGCGCGCCGACTGAAGCACTCCAGTTGTCGCCGATGCGATAGCTCGCCAGCAGATTGCCGCGCCATTGCGGCACACGCGGCTGCCACTTGCCTTCGCTGGCGGGGAAGTTGTCGTTCTCGATGATGCGCGAGTGCGCGTAGGTCAGGCTCGACATCAGATCGAGGCCGTCGAGGGCGACATCGCGCATCTGCCAGGCTACCTCCAGCCCGCTGGTACGGATGTGATCGACGTTCTGGATGCTGGTGACGTTCGGCGTGACGGTGACGTTCGTCTGCGAGTACAGCGCATCGCGCGTGTCTTCATGAAAGAACGTCGTGCGCAGCGATCCGCGATCGAACGCGCGTTCGGCCGTGAGCTCACCGGTCCAGGATTTCTCGGGCTTCAGGTAGGGATCGTTCAGCACGACTGCATTGGTCGACAACGAACCCTGGAACAGCTCGGCCACCGTCGGATTGCGTACCGCCCGGCCGATGGAAGCCTGCAATGCCCAGTCGGGCGTGACCTGCCAGGCAAGCGCAGCCTTCGGCGAAACGTAGTGATCCGAGCGACCGTTCGACGCTTCCCAGTCCTCGAACCGCAGGCCGAGGGTTGCGCGCCAGGCCTCGGCGATGCGCCACGTATCCTGCGCATACAGACTCTGCAACCGCGTATCCCCGTCGAATACGGAGAGCGGTGTCGTCGCTGCACCGTTCAGCCAGTCTGTCGTGCCGGATAAGCGCGAACGCAGTTTGTAGGCATCACGCTGATAGCCGACGTCGACGACGTGCGCACCATCGAATCCCTGCGGGCGCCACGTCCCCTTGAAGGCGAGCGCATTCCAGCCGGTGTCTTCCTGATCGGCAATGCGACCGGCACCCCCGCTACGGGCATCGGGCAGGGGAACGAGCGGCGAACGCACTTCATCGCGCGCATAGTCGTACAGGCTCGCCGCAATCTCCCAGTCCCACGTGCCGCGCGTATCGGACTTGAGCGCAAGGCCGTGCATGAAGTGCTGCAGATCGCCACGACTGATCGAGATGTCGGTCGGCGCGAGCGTATAGACGCGCCCATCGACATTGATCGGGCCGCTGTAGACCGGATTGCCTGACGCATCGCGCAGGTACGTATCGGCGTCGCGGTCGGCTTCGTTGCGCCACCAGCCGAACGTGTAGCTGAGCCGCAGTGCCCCGGTGAAGTCGTACGCGAGCTTCGCCTTGGCGTGATCCTGCACCGTATGGATCTGGCTGGTCGCACCGAGAATCAGCCAGTCCTGATTGCGTGGATTCCTGTCGGCAATCGCGCCGGTCACGGGTGTACCGGCGGAGCCCGGCGTGCCCGAACTCACGAGCTTGTTGGCGAACGCGATTGGGTGACCGTCGCTGTCGAGACGGTTGTAGTTCACCCACCATGACCAGTTGCCGCTGCGATCGCCCACCGAGGCGCTGGCCTGCCAGCCGGTGTAGTGGTCGCGCGTGCCATAGACCTCGAAGTCTTCGCCGAAGCTGGCCACTTTCGCGTGCGCTTCGAGCTGCTTCGGCATGCGCGTGACATAGTCGACGACGGCGCCGACGGAGTTGCCGGGGTACGCCGCCGAGAACGGTCCGTACAGCACATCGACGCGCTCGATCTCCTCCGGCGTCACCATGCCCCAGCGCGGCGTGAACGTGGCGCCGTTGCCGAGCAGATTCGACAGGAGGATGCCGTCGGCGTAGACCAGCGAGCGAGCGCTGTTGTTGGTGCCCGAGGCCCGGCTCGCCAGCACGGCATGATCGTAGTCGCCGATGTAACGCTTGCGCACGACCAGACTGGGAAAATATTTCAGCGCGTCTTCGGCGTCGGTGGCGTTGATGGTCGCGGCGATGTCGTTGCCCGTAATGCCTTCGATGGTGGTGGGAATCTGGGTCGGCAGCGAGGTGGGCCGCGTGCCCACCACGGTCACGGTGCCCAGGGTCCTGGTCGGCACTGCTTCATCGGCAGCAGCCGGCTGCAACAGCGCGCAGGCCACGATCCAGGCGGTCGTCGCCGGCACGCAGGTCCGGATACGCATTCTCCCCTCCTGCGCCGGCGCGAGCCGACGCGAAAAGCAACAGGGACTGTCGTCGCGAACGACGACATTCAATGGTTCAGATAACGCTTTTCAGGAGAGTCGCGGCGGACCGCGAATGCGATGCAGACGCAGGAGCGCGGCACTGACGGCCGGCTCGGAAGTGAACTCGATGATTTCATCGGCCGGACGGATCGACACCGGCGCGACGAACGGAATGTCGAGGAAGGCCGCCGTCGCAACCAGCGAGAACGGACAGGCCGAATTCTCGTGCGAGGTATCGCTGCCGGAGGCGCCGCCGCCGTGATGGCCGGCGTGCTGCGACATGTCGTGGCCCGCATGGGCCGAATGATCCATGTGCCCCACATGCGCGGCATTGCCCATCGCCGGCGCCTGCACGACCGACGGACAGAACGTGAGCTGCAGGCCGTCCGCCGTCGACAGCATGTAGCCGGCCGGGATCATCGACCGCGCGACGAGCAGCGGCACGATCCAGAGCGACAGCAGTTTGAGGATGCGGCGGTTCATGGGTATCGGATCAAGGACGGCAGTATACGAAGCCACCCGACCGGCGATTGCCCATTTTTGTGGGCTCTTCTACCCAACTTTGGCGAGGGGCACTGGCGGCGTGGAGCTCGCGCAGCCGTACCACTCTCAGGGACCGCAAGGTCTATGCCTCGCCTCGCTCGACCCGGCGTTACGTCACGTCCGGTGCGGGCGGCTGACCGTCCGCTCCGAGCTTTTCGTCGACGATCGCGGCAGTCACCAGATCCGCACCGACGTTCACGACCGTGCGTGCCATGTCGAGAATCCGGTCTGCGCCCAGCACGATGCCGATCCCTTCCGGCGGGATGCCGAACGTAATGAGCAGGCCGGCAATCAGCGGCAGCGAACCCCCGGGAATGCCGGCGACCGCCACGGCGCTCATGACGGCCAGCGCCAGCAACGTGATCTGCTGCATCAGACCGAGTTCGATACCGAAGACCTGCGCAACGAAGAGCACTACGCAGCCTTCATACAGTGCAGTGCCGCTCATATTGATGGTGGCGCCCAGCGGCACGACGAAACCGGCCGTCGTCGGGCGGATGCCCAGCGTGTCGCGCGCAGTCGCCAGCGTGGCGGGTAGCGTTGCATTGCTGGAACTCGTCGAGAATGCCGTGACCAGCACCGGCGCTATCTGCCGGAAGAACTGTATCGGACTGCGGTGAGTCGCCAGCTTCAGCCATACGGACATGGTTCCGAACAGATGCAGCGCCATCACGAACAGTGCGCCCACGACGAAGAGTCCGAGGGCGATCAGGATATCGAAACCGATCTTGACGACGACGCTGAAGATCAGCGCCGGTACCGCGTACGGCGCGAGCAGCAACGCAAAGTGCACGATACGCGTCATCAGGTCCGTCACCAGTTCCAGCCCCGAGGTGAGCTTGTCGCGCTTCTCGCGCGTCAGCTGGGTTCCGGCTGCGCCGACCAGGATGGCGAAGACGATCAACGGCAGCACTTCGCCCAACATATCGCGGTTGTTGCCGACGAAGGCGCCGAACAGATTGCGCGGCATGAACATCTGCACGAGTGTCGTGAAGTTGAGCTCCGGCTGCTTCGCTTTCGTTTCGATGTGTCCCTGCGCAGCGCCGCCGTACTGTTCGACGAGTTCGGCCTGCGTGGCCGGCTCGAGACGCCCGCCCGGGTCCAGCACGTTCATCATCACCAGCCCCAGCGCCACGCCGATCGCCATGTTGGCGGCAAACAGGCTGAATGTGCGCCAGGCGAGCGGGCCCAGATCGCTCAGTTTGCCGAGCTGCACCACGCCCGACGCGAGCGAGGCGAACACCAGCGGAATCACGACGAAGAACAGCATCCGCAGAAAGACCTGGCCGAAGGGATCCAGCACGGCAGTCGACAGTTCACGCGAGAACTGCAGCGCCGCCGGTGCGAAACTGCCGACGATCAGCATTGCCGTACCTGCGACAGCACCGACCACCAGGCCGATCAGGATGCGATTTGCAAGACGTGAATCAGCTTGCGCCATGACCAGATCACCCGCGGCAGAGAATTGACCCGATGTACTCGTCCGCTACCGGTTGCCGGATCGCGTCAGATGAAAGCGAGCAGGAGCAGACCCAACCCTATGCGATACCAGGCGAACAGCACGTAACTGTGGGACTGGATGTAACGCAGCAACCACTTCACCGCAGCGAAACCTACGAGGGTGGACACGGCGAAGGCGATCGCGAGATCCCCCCAGGCCTCGTTCGCCACGCCGCCTTCGAAGTAAAGCTCCATGAACTGATAGGCGGTGGCCGCAAACATGGTTGGAATTGCCAGCAGGAAGGCAAACTCCGCAGCAGCCGGACGTGAGATCGTCCCGGCAAGCATCGCTGCAAACAGCGCCGCGGCCGATCGCGATGTGCCCGGAAACACCGCGGCGATCACCTGCGCCACGCCGACCCAGGCCGCTGCATTCCAACTGATCACCGCGCTCACGGGGCGCTTCGACACGTACCACTCGACCGCGAATATGACGAAGGCGCCGATGATCAGTGCTGCGACGACGGGATAGACGGTCTCCGGCAACTCGACGCCGGCAAGCCTCGCGCTCAGGCCGCCGATCACCGTGATCCCGAATGCGAGTCCGAGCTTGAGCAGATAGTCGCGATTCTCGGCGCGCGCGAATCCGGAACCCATGTCGAGCAGGCGGTGCCAGTAGACGAGCGTCACCGCAAGAATGGCGCCTGACTGGATCGCCACCGTGAACAGGTCGGAACGCCGGCCCAGCCAGTGTTGCGCGATCAGCAGATGCCCGGTACTGGAGATG
>CAZBKC010000022.1:0-291 GCA_964492345.1 uncultured Steroidobacter sp.
GATTCGCGCAAGCCGTTCAAGGTGGCGCATCTGTACCGGCTGCAGGGCAGGGATCACGTCGAAGTGCCGCAATTGATTCCCGGCGACATCGGCGCGGTGTCGAAGATCGACGAACTGCATTTCGATGCGGTGCTGCACGATTCGCACGACGAGGACAACTTCCATCTGAAATCCATCGCGTTTCCGCCCGCCATGGCCGGAGTGGCGATCGAGCCGGAGCGGCGCGGCGAAGAACAGAAACTCTCGGATGCGCTGCACCGGCTCGTGGCCGAGGATCCCTGTGTGCGTGTG
>CAZBKC010000022.1:301-7708 GCA_964492345.1 uncultured Steroidobacter sp.
ATCTGCGCGTCATGCTCGATCGCATGAAGGATCGCTACGGCGTGCAATGCAAGACGCATACACCGAGCATTCCTTATCGCGAGACCATTACGCGACCCGCGGATGGTCATCATCGACACAAGAAGCAGACCGGCGGCGCAGGGCAGTTCGGTGAGGTGTACCTGCGCATCGAGCCGCTCGATCGCGGCCAGGGATTCGAGTTCGTCGACGAGGTGGTCGGCGGCTCGATCCCGTCTCAATACATTCCTGCGGTCGAGAAGGGGGTGCGCCAGGTGCTGACCGAGGGCGCGATTGCGGGTTTTCCGTTGCAGGATCTGCGCGTGATCGTCTACGACGGCAAGCATCACTCCGTCGATTCCAAGGAAGTGGCGTTCGTTGCTGCCGGTCGACGCGCCTTCCAGAACGCGTTCCGCGAGGCCAGCCCGATCGTGCTCGAGCCCGTCGTGCGGGTCGAGGTCACCACACCGAGCAATGCGACCGGCGATATCACCGCGGATCTCGCCACCCGCCGTGGGCGGATCAGCGGCAACAGCGCACTCGGTGGCCAGCGCACGCGCATCAGTGCGCTGGTGCCGCTGGCGGAAATCAACGACTACCAGTCGCGGCTCAAATCGCTCACCGGCGGCGAAGGCAGCTTTACGATGGACCTGAGTCACTACGACCCGGTCCCGCCGCGCAAGCAGCAGGACCTGACGCGCGCCTACAAGACGGTCGACGAGGAGTAGTCGCCGAGAGTTCATGACTTCCTCCGGGCGATGGTGTCGAGCTGTTCTGCCAGTTCCAGAAACTCGGATCGCAGATGTTCCCTCTGCTTGGGACTCAGGGTGCTATCCAGGGAGGTTATGAGGTCCATGTACCGCTGGCGATTTCGCTGCGACTTGTCCACGTATTCCTGCGTCCACTGGTGGTCGGCGTGTGTGAGCAGATGCTCGATGCGCGCGGTTTTCTTGGCGGAGGGGGTGGCTGTCAGCGCGGTCCGCAGTTCGCGCTGCCACGCCGCCTGGCTGGCCAGCCATTCGGTCTGTGACGGCTCGAGTTGCGAAGCGGCTGCGGTGATGAGCGCCTTCTGCTCGTCCGAGGCGCTGCCGCTCCAGCGCTTCAGAAATCGGGTCAGGCCCTTTGCCTGCTCGCGTCGCCATTTGTCGAGGTCGCTTTCTTCCTCGTCCGCGCGCTCGCGCGCTTTCTGATCCATGTTGCGGATCAGTTCCTCCACCTGTTCCGGGGACAGCCGCTGCAGCAGTGCTGCCGCTTCGGGCGCCGTCCTGGCGACGAAATCGGACCAGAAGCTCTGGAACTGCTTCTGGGTTTGCTCATAGCTCGCAGGCGTGCCGGGTTGCAGTACCTGCTGTGACAGTTCGCGCAAGAAACCGGCGTAGCGCTTGAGTTCCGATTCCCGATGCCAGTCGAGCGTCTGTGTCAGCCATTGCTTCAGCTGCTGGCGCTGGTCGTCATCGAGCGATACCAGCGATCGGAGATACCAGCCGGCGAGCGTGTCGAGGCGGTTGTACACGAAGCTGGTGCTGCACGCGGTGGTCAGCGACAGCAGGATGCACAGAACGAGGCCCTTCAGCGGAGTGGTCTTGCGCATCCGCCTACTGTCACGCGGATCGAACCGTGGCTGCAAGCCGCAGCGGCCGGACAGATGAGGATTCGGCGTTCGGGAAAGGAAAGAACGCGGGCGACTCGCGCCGACTGGGGGGGAGGGCAGGACAGGCTGCCGAATCGCCCGCGTTGCTACGGAAAGGATTGCCTGTTGAATGCCAGATTGGCTATCGCTGTCATCGTCACGGACAGAGCACCGTGTCCTGCAGTCCGGTGTCCAGCCTGACGTTCGCGATCCCCATCTGGAGAGTCCCGGTGGTGGAGAGCGTCAGCGGCGCCGTGATGGCACGCATGTCTGCGCCGTCCTTCTGGAAACAGCTCAGCAGGACACGCGCCTGTCGCCATTCACCGCGAGGCGCAGAACGCAATTGCTCTGCGAAGGACATGCCGCCCGCACAGTGCACTGTACCGCTGCCGCGGCACTCCACGCCCAGCGTCACGTCGCCGGATGGCGCTGCGTCCACCCGATAGTCGAAGACGAGCGACAGCTGGCCATTGGCTTCGCGCTGCAGGTCGATGGGATCGTTTCGTTCGATGACGAAGATTGCCCGGCCCTGACCTGACCAGGTGAGCAGGCGCGCGTCTTCCTGTGCCGCACGATCGATGGCGCTGACTTTCAGTACGCTGCCGGCCGTGCTGCCGGTCGCAGTAGCCAGTGTGCTGCGAGTGGAAGTTCCCTCTGCGACTGCGACGCTCCAGCCGGCGGCTGCACGACCTGCCTGGAAATACTCTCGCGTCGAAGCACTGTTCGTCGGACGCGGCGGAACGGCTTCGGACAGCGTTGCGAGTTCACCTGCGGAGGCATAGTTGAGACCGAAGCCAAAGGCAAACAGCGGAGCCGCATCGCCGCGCGTCGCCGTCACCTGTTCCGGTGTGAGCGGCCAGGAGAACGACAACTTGCCCTTGAAGTCATGATTGACCGAGCCGTCGTGTTTCGCGAACAGGACATCGGCGACGCCACCGCCTTCAGTGCCCGGCAGCCATGCAGCGACGAACGCGTCCGACGCATTCAGCAGCGGATTGACCCACATTGGCCGGCCGGAAAGGAATACGACGACGACCGGGATCTTCGCTGCGCGGAATTTCTTCAGCAGGGTCAGATCCGTCGTACTGCCGGGCTTGTACTCGAGGGTGTCCACATCGCCCTGGAATTCCGCGTAGGGCTCCTCGCCGATGACGACGATCGCCACGTCGGGTTTGCCCTTGTAGTCGCCGTTCGTGCTCAGCGCGATCTTCCCGCCGCCCGCTGTCACGGCCTTGAGAATGCCGGAATAGATGGACTCGCCATTCGGGAAATGCGCATTCGTGATACCGGTGCCCTGCCATGTGAGCGACCAGCCGCCGCTTTGCTTCGGGATGTTGTCCGCACCGTCCCCGGCCACCAGCACGTTCAGGGACGGCTTCAATGGCAACACATGGTTCGCGTTCTTGAGCAGCACCAGCGATTCACGCACGGCCTGTCTTGCAACGGCGCGATGTTCAGGGGCGCCGAGCAGTTGGTACTCGCCCGCGAGTGGTCGCGACGAGGGCTTGCCGGCTTCGAACAATCCCGCGCGCAGCTTCACGCGCAGAATGCGTCGTACAGCATCGTCGAGTCGCGCCATCGGAATCTCGCCGGAGCGGACCTGTGTGAGCGTGCTGTCGTAAAGACCGCGCCAGCTATCGGGTGCCATGAACATGTCCAGTCCCGCATTGATCGAGGCGGCACAACTCGTGTTGCTGCAGCCGTCGACCTGTCCATGCGCGTTCCAGTCGCCGACCAGGATGCCGTCGAAGCGAAACCGTTCCTTGAGCACGTCGGTCAGCAGACCCTTGTGACCGTGCACCTTGCCACCTTGCCACCGCGAGAAGGATGCCATGACGGATTGCGCGCCTGCGTCGATCGCCGCTGTATATCCCGCAGCATGGACGTCGCGAAGCTCTTCCTCGCTCGCGCGATTGTCGCCCTGATCGCGCCCCTCGAACGTCCCGCCATCGCCGATCCAGTGCTTGGCCGTCGTGATGACGTGCCGGCCTTTGAGGAAGTCTGCCGAGCCGGGCTCGCCCTGCAGCCCGAAGACCATGGCCTTTGCATACTCATGCACGATTTCCGGCCGTTCGGCGTACGACTCGTAGGAGCGCCCCCAGCGAACGTCCTGCACCACTGCAAGCGTCGGAGCGAAAGTCCACTCCTGGCCAGACACGCGCGTTTCGATGGCGGTGATCTCCCCGATGCGGCGAACCAGCGCCGGGTTGCGCGTTGCACCGAGGCCGATGTTGTGCGGAAAGAGCGTGGCACCGACGATGTTGTTGTTGCCGTGAATAGCATCCGAGCCCCACACGATGGGAATGGCATGACCGCCACCGCTGGTGTCCATGGAAGCCAGGTAGAACTCGTCGGCAAGCTTCAGCCACTCGCTGGCCGGTGCGAGATCGTCGCCGTACGGTCCGGAGTTGCCGCCATTGAGCACCGAACCCAGCCGATATTTGCGAACGTCGTCGACAGTCACGCTGGCAACGTCGGCCTGTACGACCTGGCCGACTTTTTCCTCGACCGAAAGCGATTTCAGCAGTGTTTCGAGCCGTGACGTCAGCTCGGAATCATCCGTCATCGGCGGTGAAAGTCGTGGCCACAGTTCGGGATGCACACGCGAGGTCGACGACAGTGGCACCGCCGGTTCGGAAGCCGCTTCGTCGATACGCTCGCAACCTGCGAGCGCGCACGCCAGGGCAATCGATACCCCCAGCAGCGTGTTGCGACGCGAGCGGCGAAGCCACAAATCCACCATCGGCGATCCCCCATCCTGACCCGCTGTTTTTCATCCGGCATTCTCAGAATCACACGATTTTGACAGCGTTGTCAATTTGGGTTGCTCGATGTCACACGAACTTCCCATGCTGCGGACGCGTTGGTTCTGCGCGATAGGGAGCGTGAGTCATCGGAAAATTCGCGACTTGGCGATGTTGCGCGCGCCCGTCATCATCCTTTCGATGAGTCGTTCAGGTCGCGACAGTGGCTCTCGGCGGGCGCGGCAGGCCGCCGTATTGGGCGCCGCCGTCGCTGTGTGCAGCGTCACCCTCGTGCGTGCCATTGAAAACGCGACCTTCGAGGTCGAGCACGTCGAGGGTGCCGGTTGGCGTGCCGAGGGGGTTGCGATCCGGCTCGATGTTCCCGCAGGTGGCGTCGGTGCTTCGGCCACGGTCGCGCGCCTGTCACTGCAGTCTCCTGAGCAGACGTTTACGAACGTGCGGATTCAGTGCCCGGTTGTCGACATCTCGACCGGTTCGATCGTCTGCGACCGCGCACGAATCACGGGCGCATTTGGTGCGCTCGGCACACAGGCACTGACAGGTCGAATCATCTACGCAAGAAGCAGCGGCGATCTTGATCTGAAGCTCGCGGATCTGAGGCTCGGCCGCGGCAGCGTCTCATTGAGCGGAGCGTTGCGGCAGTCTGGATGGGAGACGCACGTACAGCTCGAACGGATAGATATCGAGCCGCTGCTTTCGCTCGCGAGGCAGTGGCGGATTCCGTTGCCAGCCCTCACTGGCACGGGTCATTTGAGTGGAGTCGTTGCTGCATCCGGATCGGGCGAGGTGCTGGAGCGGGCAACCGTGACCGCAACCCTCAGCGATCTCAGCGCCAGCAACGAGGAAGGCAGTCTCGCCGCCGAGAAGTTCTCGATGGCACTGCAAGGCACTGCTGCGCAATCGCGCGGCGACTGGCATTTCACTGCAGATCTGGCATCGGACCGCGGTCAGGTCTATGCGCAGCCGATCTTTCTGGACCTGGGCCTCCATCCGGTTCGTGCCTCGGCGCGCGGTGTCTGGCGAAGCGATGGCGGACTCGAAGTCGAACGCTTCTCGCTGGATCATCGCGACGTGGCGCAGGGGCAAGGCAGTGCCCGGATCCAGTTCGATGCAGATCAACCACTGCAAGTGCTGAAACTGCAGCTCTCCCGCCTGCAGTTTCCCGGCGCCTATGATGCGTATTTCCAGCCGCTGCTGCTGGATACGGGCTTCAAGTCGATGACCACATCGGGAGCGATCGCAGGCGATATTGCGATTGCTGACGGGGCGCCCCAGAAGATCGACCTGCGATTCGACCGTGTGATTCTGGATGATGGCGAGCGCAACGTGGTGCTGCGTGACCTGAGTGGCGAGTTGCACTGGCTCGATGTCAAAGCCTCCGCCGCGGACAGCGACGATGATGACGATGGACCGGATGAATCCCAGATCGCCGCCACGTCGCAATTGCGCTGGTCAGGTGGCACGCTGCTCAACCTGGATATCGGGGCGAGCGAGCTGAAATTCACAGCCCAGGCGCGGCAGTTGCGGCTGCTCGAACCTGCCCGTATCCCGGTTCTGGATGGTGCCCTGGATCTCGAGAGCTTTCGTGTGCGCAATGCCGGGCTGCCGAATGTCGCCTTCATTGTCGACGCCACGATTCAGCCGATCAGCGTCCCTCAGTTATGCAACGCCTTCGGCTGGCCCGAGTTTGGCGGACGAATCTCGGGAAGCATCTCCAAGCTGCGCGTGCGTCAGAGGGTGGCGACGCTCGGCACGACGCTGCAGGCGCAGGTATTCGACGGCACGGTGAAGATCAGCGATCTGCGACTCGAGCAACCCTTCAGCGACTGGCCGCGCTTCCACTCGAACATCGCTTTGCAGAATCTCGACCTCGCGCTGGTTACGAGTGCCTTCTCCTTCGGACAGATCACGGGACGGCTGTCGGGCGACATCAACGGGCTCGAATTGTTCAACTGGTCGCCAGTCGCCTTCGATGCCCGCCTGTACACACCCTCGGATGATCGATCCAGGCACCGTATCAGTCAGCGCGCTGTGGAGAACATCGGCAGCATCGGCGGCGGTAGCGCCGGCGTGACCGCTGCACTGTCGAGTGGAGTTCTGCGCTTCTTCGACGACTTCAACTACGATCGCCTCGGGCTCTCCTGTCGCCTCGAGAATGACGTGTGCCACATGGGGGGCGTTGCCCCCGCGCCCAATGGCGGCTACTACCTCGTGAAGGGCAAGGGGTTGCCGCGTATCGATGTCATCGGCGGCGCGCGGCGGGTCGACTGGCCACGGCTCGTGCAGCAGCTGATCGCGGTCACCCAATCCGAAGGGCCGGTCGTGAACTAGCAGATTCCTTTATGATCGGGTCGTCGAAGAGAACCTGCGAGGAAACCAGACATGTCACGATATTTTCCGCTGCAGCTTGCCGCGATCACGCTCGCGCTGTCGGCCTGCGTCACGATCAATGTGTACTTTCCCGCGGCGGCCGCGGAGAAGGCTGCCGACAGGATCATCGACGATGTGCTGGGCGGTACCGCTTCGAGCACCAAGAGCGACAAGCGTACATCGCTGTACGGCGGCACGACCGAGGCGCTGCTTGCCGCCACCGCCGGCGTGCTGAATTTCCTGGTGCCTGCTGCGCAGGCGCAGTCGCAGGCCGATCTCAACATCGCGACGCCTGCGGTGCGCCAGTTGACGCAGTCGATGGAAGCGCGGTTCGCGCAGCTGAAAAAGTATCTCGACAGCGGTGCAGTCGGCTTCGCGCGGGATGGCCTGGTGGAAGTGCGCGATCAGAATCTCATTCCGCTGCCCGAGCGCAATTCCGTGCGCAAACTCGTTGCAGACGAGAACGCTGACCGCGCGAACCTGTATCGCGAGATCGCCAGCGCCAACGGACATCCGGAATGGGAAACGGACATCCGGTCCACGTTTGCGTCGCGCTGGGCGAGCAAGGCGGCGGCCGGCTGGTACGTGCAGGACAGCGACGGTACCTGGAAGCAGAAGTAGGGCGCCAGGGAATCCCGGACCAAA
>CAZBKC010000022.1:7718-19378 GCA_964492345.1 uncultured Steroidobacter sp.
CCAAAAAAAAGCCCTGCATCTGCAGGGCTTTTCGTTTCTGGGCCGGCGACTCTTCGAGTTGTTCGGCTGCGTCGGCTAAATCCAGAAACGACGCTGTCGCTTCAAGTTTGCAATCACATTGCCGGAATCCCGGCGCGTCATCCTGACGCTTATGCTTTCGATCCTCGTCTCCCCTTGCGGTGCCATCCCCGCTTCTCTGCTGAACTGCAGCGCCGCGCGCGAGCAGTTGTCTATTCAACCAGCACGTGGTGTGCCAGTGAATGGAGTATGAGCTTCAAAACAGGTGCTTAGCAAGCATTGTTGCAAAGGAACAACGAGTTCGAAGGCATCGGGCTGCGGGCCCTGTAAAGCAGTCCGACGGGCCCTTGTTCACGCCGGCACAGCCATTGGCAGGGTGATCTGAACGGCCACCCCGGTCCCGTCGGCCAGGTTTATCGCTGCAGCCCGTCCGCCATGGAAGTCCGCGATCAGACGCACGATATACAGGCCCAGGCCGAGATGCGGTTTGCTGTCGGGGACGGGGCGCGAACTCACCAGCGACTCGAACAGACGACCATCGAGGTGGGGCGGCAACAACGGCCCCTCGTTGCTCACCGTGAGCACGTAGTGGGCGACATCTGCATCCAGCCGCAGCGTGATCCTGCCGCTGGGAGGGCAAAAGTCAGCGGCGTTGTCCATCAGCTTGTCGAGCAGCTGTGCGATCAGATCCGGGGAGCCGATCAGTGGGCACGGCCGATCCGGGGTAGATGTGTGGATGGCAACGCGCGTGAAGGTCGCCGAGTAGGCCTGCCCGATATTGCGTACCAGTGCGGCCAGGTCGAACTCGACGCGTTCCGTGTGTTCGATGCTCTGTTCGACTCGCGTCGCTTCGGACATGGCCGTGAGGATCGAATGCAATCGTCCGGCGCCGTTGCGTGCGCGATCGAGATAGTCCCGGGACGTCGCGGGCAAGGTTTCTTCGGAGGCGAGATTGTCGAGCGAGGAACTCACGATGGTCAGCGGGGTACGCAGTTCGTGCGACAGCTTCGTGCCGAGGGTCTGCAGATAGCTCGTGTGTTCCTTCAGGCGCGACAGCAGCGTGCTGTAGTTCCGCGCCAGCGTACCGAGCTCGTCTCGCGACTTCGTATCCGGTATGCGAGGCTCCAGGCGGCCTTCCGGCGTCAATGCCGTCGAGACGGCGCGACTCAATCGCCGGATGCGCTGCGACAGGCGTGCGGCGAACGCCAGCGTGATTGCGATCGAAAACAGTGTGGCCAGCAAGGTCAGATTCAGGAGGCGCGTCAGGGCTTCCTCGCGAACCACGGCCAGTTGTTCTGCAGGTTGCTCGACGACCAATGCGGCCAGTGTCTGGTCGTCGTAGCGAACGGGCACGGCTGCACGCACGAGCGACGGCTCGCCTGCGGCAGGTTCGAACCAGATCGCTTCGTTGCGTCCTGCGCGCGCCGCATCCACGGGCGGTCCCCACATGCCGTACGGCAAGCCATAGGGCAAGGCGACTGCGTTGCGACCGAACAAGCGGCGATAGATCGAGCGTGCGAAGCCGTCGTCGTCACGATGAAGGCCCGGGTAGTCGCTGCTCTCACCCGCTTCGACGGTTCCTGCACGAGCCAGCAGCCACCCACGGTGATCGACGACCGAGACACGCAGCCCGTTCGGTGCGTACTGTTCCAGTCGTTCGCGCAATGCATCCGAGCCGGTGTGAAGTTTGCGGAGCACTGGCGGGCGGGATGTGTTGCCTGCCGCGTCCAGTGCGAAGACCGCGAGTTGCTGGCCGAATATCGAAAGCGGTGCGCGCAGTTCGATGGCATAGCCGTTGGCCGTTGCGCGCCAGACGCCGCTGATGTGGCCGACTTCCTCCGGCGAATCCCGCCAGGGTGCACCGACATCGCTGGGACGGGCGATGATCGGGCCGGGAGCGATAGCGCTGACAGACCAGGCGCGTTCGCGGCCGAACTCGTCGCGCGTCAGGAAAATGGTGCGGCTGACGTGGCGATCGGCACTGGACTGCGTCGTCGGATTTTCATATCGGATCGAGGATTCGGTCACCTCGAAATAGACATGCATGAAGCGACCGGAGATACCCAGTCGCGGACCCGGATCACGCGCGTCGAATCCGGCCACGGGACGCGATGGCGCAGGCCATTCGTCTGCAAAGCCGTCGAGCAAGGGCGTCGTCGTCAGCAGCGGGGCGAAATGGTCGCCGCTCGCCGGATCGAAGTTCTCGCGCAACTCGTCGGGAAAGCGATACAGCAGCTCCGGCTGCGAGGCGACGACGCGACCGAGGACTTCTGCCGTGCGTATCAGGGAATCTTCCTGCCCCCGCCGCAGTGTCGTTTCCATCCGCTGCGCGTACTGCCAACCTGCCCAGGGCAGGATCAGGGTCAGCAGACTGACGAGCAGGAGTTTGAGGCGAAGGGACATGCGAAGAGGTGAACGACGACTGGCTACTGGCGACTGGCGACTGGCCAGAGCGATCGCTTCCATTCCGGCCAGTCGCCAGTGGCCAGCCGCCAGCGGCGCATGGTCATTCCTTCCACCGGTACCCCATGCCATACATCGTCTCCACCGCATCGAACGCAGCATCGATCGCCTGGAACTTGCGGCGGATACGTTTGATGTGGGACGTGATCGTATTGTCGTCGAGCACCACGTTCGCAGCATCCATCAATTGCTGTCGGTTCTTGACGTGCCCCGGGTTCTTGGCGAGGGCGTGCACTATCCAGAATTCCGTCAGTGTCAGACCGAGCGGTTGATCCTGCCATGTGGCATGCAGGCGCGCCGTGTCGATCACGAGCGGGCCGCGTGCCACGATCTGATCGCGATTCGATGGCTGAGTAAGTGCATCGATGCGGCGGAACAAGGCGACGACACGTGCGATCAGGTGCGTGAGGCTCAAATCCTTGGTCAGGTAGTCGTCCGCACCGAGGCGCAAGCCGGAGACGGCGTCGAGTTCGCTGTCACGTGCCGTGAGGAAGATGATCGGCAGCTCTGCCGACATCGTGCGCAGCTCGCGGCATAGTTCGAAACCGCCTTCAGGTTCGTCGTGCAGCCCCACATCGATGACTGCCAGGTCGGGCAGGCGTGCCCGGAAAGCTTCGATGGCTTCCTTGCGGGTGCCGTAGGTACGCACGCTGTAGCCGTGACGCTGGAATGCGGCAGCGTAGTTGTCCCGAATGGCCGGTTCGTCTTCGACGATTGCAATCAGTTTCTTCATGAGACGGTCAATGGCGTGACTGGACGATCACAGTGTAACGCCCGCGACGCGTCGGAACCCGCCTGCCACGATTGATCACAATCCGTCGCGACCCTGCCCGTTGGCGGTATTCGGTGGACTGGACACTGCGATGAGATGGCTCCGGGGCGAATACCAGGAGTGCATCGATGAACGCCGGTGGGTTCGAGCAGTGGTCAGGAATCGAGACAACGCAGGCTGGCCGTCATGCGTCCGATGAAGCGAGGCGCCGATCCCGTCGCGAGCTGTGGTGGGCGTGGGGCTCCCTGCTTGTGCTGATTGTCGCGTGGGATGCGGCGGGAAGGCTGGACGAGCACATAGCGCTGCCGCGGATGCGAATTGCTCACGCGGCGGAGGAAGGGAGCCGGGCAGGGCAGCGTATCGACTCCGCCGACCTGTAACAGCGGGCTCCGGTGTGTCCCGGAGCCGCTCGGTCAGAATGCATTGATCCCGGTCAGTGCACGACCGACGGTTAGCTGGTGAACCGTCTCAGTGCCTTCATACGTGATCACGCTTTCGAGATTCAGTGCATGACGGATGGGTGCGTACTCGACACTGATGCCAGCGCCGCCGAGCAGATCGCGCGCGTCGCGTGCGACTTCGATCGCGGCGCGCGCGTTGTGCCATTTGGCGACGGAGACCTGCGTAGGCACCATCAGGCCCTGATCCTTGAGTCGGCCGAGCTGCAGTGAGAGCAATTGCGAAGTCGTGATCTTGCGCGCCATTTCGGCGAGACGGATCTGCACGGCCTGCGTCGCGGCCAGCGGCTTGCCAAACAGGGTGCGCGTCTTGGTGTAGTCGATGACCTGAGTGAGGCACGCCTGTGCCGCCCCGGTGACGCCCCAGCTGATGCCGTAGCGCGCCTGGGTCAGACAGGAGAGCGGTCCCTTCAGGCCGACCACGCCCGGCAGTACGTTTTCTTCCGGCACGACGACGTTGTCGAAGAACAGGCCTGAGGTGACCGAGGCACGCAGGCTCATCTTGTGCTTGACGATGCTGGTCGAGAAACCCTTGAAGCCCTTCTCGACCAGGAAGCCGCGAATGCCGGCGTCGGTCATGGCCCACACCACGGCGAGATCGGCGATTGCGCCGTTGGTGATCCACATCTTCGCGCCGTTCAGCACCCAGCCCTTGCCCTGCTTTTTCGCATGCGTCTTCATATTGGACGGATCGGAGCCGCCGTGCGGTTCGGTGAGACCGAAACAGGCGATCACTTCACCCTTGGCCATACGCGGCAGCCAGCGCTGCTTCTGTTCCTCACTGCCGAAGGCATAGATTGGATACATGCAGAGACTGGACTGCACGGAAACGAAACTGCGCAGACCGGAATCGCCGCGCTCGAGTTCCTGGCAGATCAGGCCGTAGGAGACGGCATTGAGGCCGGCACAGCCGTATCCCTGGATCGAGCTGCCGAGCAGGCCGAGTTCCGCGACACCGGACACGAGTTCGCGCGGGAAGCGTTCGTGTTCGAAGCAGTCAGCGATGATCGGAATCACCTGATCGTCGACATACTTCGCGACCGAGTCCTGGACCAGGCGTTCCTCTTCCGTGAGCATCGCGCGGACGTTGTACAGATCGACCGGATTCAGATCGGCAGCGACGGCGGATTGCGGGGTGCTTTGGGGGTTGGCTGACATGGCTTTCTCCTGCGGGCGCGCATCATAACCCGACGAAACTTCCGCGCAGATGATGCGATGCAAGCAAGTGTCAGGATGCTGCACAGCGAGTTTCTTGCGTGCCGGAAGCGTCCGGTCGGGCGTAGCGTGATGACGGAGTCCGGAGGAGAACAACAACATGAGAAACGTGAATCAGTGGCTGAGCGAATATGGTGAAAGCCATCGCGATCCCACCAACAAACTGCTGCACTGGATCTGCGTGCCGATCATCGTTGTCAGCCTGGTGGGCCTGTTGTGGTCCGTGCCGGTGCCGGCGGCGTTCGGCGACATCTCGCCTCTGCTCAACTGGGGCACCCTCCTGCTGGCTGCTGGCGTCCTGTATTACTTCGCGATGTCGTGGTCGCTGGCGCTGGGCATGGTCCTGTTCGTCGGTGTGGTGATTCTTGCCATCCTTGGGCTGCAGCAACTTCCGTGGTCGCTATGGGTGGTTTGCCTGATCCTGTTCGCACTCGCCTGGATCGGACAATTCATCGGCCATCATTACGAAGGGCGACGGCCGTCCTTTTTCAAGGATGTGCAATTCCTCATGATCGGCCCGTTGTGGCTGCTCAGTTTCATCTATCGACAGCTAGGCATCCGCTACTGATCCGCAACCGGCATCGTCGCGTTGAGTTCAGTAGGTGTTCAGTGGCGGGGGCCGAGGCTGGGCATGTGTTCATTGGTTACGGAGTGCTTATGGAAAAACGTGTTCTGAATTCACGTCCCTCGACAATTCTTCAGTTGGGTGCCGCTGTTGCGCTGGTCGCATTCGCGGGTGGTTGTACGACGGTCAATCCGTACACCCGCGAGGAGCAGACAAGCAAGGCGGCGAAGGGTGCGGGTATCGGTGCGGCGGCCGGTGCCGTCGTCGGCTTGCTCACCAAGGGCGACAAGCTGGAGAACGCGCTCATCGGCGCCGGTGTAGGTGCGATTGCAGGCGGCGGAGTCGGGTACTACATGGACGTGCAGGAGGCGAAGCTGCGTCAGAAACTGGAGGGCACTGGCGTGAGCGTCACGCGCATGGGTGACAACATCACGCTCAATATGCCGAGCAGCGTCACGTTCGCCACGAACAGCGCTGACCTGAACGCCCAGTTCTACAACGCCCTCGACGGCGTTTCGATGGTGCTCAAGGAGTACAACAAGACCGTGATCGAAGTGGCGGGTCACACGGACAGCACGGGCAGCGACCAGTACAACCAGGCGCTGTCGGAGCGTCGCGCGCAATCGGTTGCGAGCTATCTCGGCAGTCACGGCGTCGCGAGCACGCGTCTGATGCCTGTGGGCGCTGGCGAGGGCCATCCTGTGGCCTCGAACGACACCGAACAGGGTCGCGCAGCGAATCGCCGCGTCGAACTGACGATCGTCCCTGTTACCAAGGGCTGAACGGGCAAATGAAAAGGGCCGGCTCAGTGATGAGCCGGCCCTTTTTCAGTGTGATGAAGCTGACCGATCAGGCTTCGGCGGGTTCAGCGATCATGCCGCGCAGTTTCTTGATCGCATTGGCCTCGATCTGGCGGATGCGTTCCGCAGACACGCCGTACTTGTCAGCCAGCTCGTGCAACGTCGCTTTCTGATCCGTCATCCAGCGGCTGCGCAGAATGTTCTGGCTGCGTTCGTCCAGCATTTCCAGCGCATTGGCCAATCGGTCCGAAGTGTCGTCGTCCCACTGTTCACGCTCCACGGCGACAGACGGATCCGATTCCGGTGACGGCAGATACGAGGATGGTGAATACGTGCCTTCCTCATCGTCCGCATCCGGGGCCGGATCGAACGACAGATCGCGCGAACTCAGGCGCTGTTCCATATCCGTGACCTCGGCGGGCGTCACGCCCAGTGCGGTCGCAATGGCCTGTGTCTCCGCACCCGACAACCAGCCCAGATTCTTCTTGGACCTGCGCAGGTTGAAGAACAGCTTGCGCTGCGCCTTGGTGGTGGCGATTTTCACCAGCCGCCAGTTACGCAGAACGTACTCATGGATCTCGGCGCGAATCCAGTGCACGGCAAACGACACCAGGCGCACACCGACGCCCGGATCGAAGCGTTTCACGGCCTTCATCAGACCCACGTTGCCTTCCTGGATCAGGTCGCCGACGGGCAGGCCGTAGCCGCTGTAGCCGCGCGCGATGTGAACGACAAAGCGCAGATGCGACAGCACCAGCTCGCGGGCCGCCTGCAGGTCGCCGTCCTGCTGAAAGCGTGTCGCCAGAGCCAGCTCTTCCTCCCGGTTCAGGACCGGGATCCGCGACACGCGCTCCACGTAGGCGTCCAGGCTGCCGACGGGGCCGGCCAGCACGAGGTCAGTGTTCGAGCGAA
This sequence comes from uncultured Steroidobacter sp., assembly GCA_964492345.1. GTDB lineage: Bacteria > Pseudomonadota > Gammaproteobacteria > Steroidobacterales > Steroidobacteraceae > Steroidobacter. The sequence goes on from CAZBKC010000022.1 coordinate 14,922, forward strand.
CAAGCGCGGTTGCTGTAGTCATATTGAAGATTCCCCTCCTACGATTCGGACCCGAGTCTAGCAGTCGGGTCATTGGAGTGCTAAAGCCGGGAAAGGTTCTGGGGGATGGGGGCGTCTCGGTGGTTGTAATTTCAGATTAAGTGATTGATTTTTTAAGCTTAGTGGATTCATTCCTCTGCGGAATGAACCTCATGAAGTTCGCTTTAACTGGGCTCGATCTCCCTCAGGTGCCGGCTGGCGGCGATGTAGGACCCCAGCCAGCCGAGCACAATCCCGGCGGCCAGCAGGATCAGCGTCGGCTGCAGGCCGAGGCCGGCGATCCGGAAGCCGCTGCCATACAGCCCGGCGATACGGCTGACGGGCTCCCTCAATGTGCCAACCACCACGGCTGTCAGGAGCCAGGCGATGAGCGCCCCGCCCACGCCATACCAGACCCCGCTGTACAGGAAGGGGCGGCGGACGAAGGCGTCGCTGCCGCCGACCAGCTTCGTGACCTCGATCTCGGCACGGCGGTTCTGGATGTCCAGCCGGATCGTGTTGCCGACGATCGCCATGACACCAATTGCCAGGAACGCTGCGGTCAGGGTCACAGCACGGCGTACCGCTTCGAGGATCGCCTGCAACCGGTCGACCCATGCCGTGTCGAGCTGAACCAGTTCCACCGAGGGCAGGGCACGAATGTCGTTGGCCAGCTCTTCCAGATGTGCCGCAGTGGCGTACTCGCTCTTTGGATGCACGATCAGCGAGTGCGGCAGGGGATTGCTGGTCAGCGCGTCGATGGCCGGACCGAAACCCGAATCGCGGCGAAATTCCTTGAGCGCTTCGTCTGCGGCCAGAACCTCTACATCGGCAACGTCGCGCCGTTGGCGCACGCGTTCGGCGATGCGCCGCACCTCATCGAGCGATGTGGGGATCTTCGTGTACACGGACAGATCAACGGCACGATTCCAGTTGCCCGTCGCCGTTTGTGCATTCGCAATCAGCAGATGCAGACAGGCCGGCAGCGCCAGCGCGATTCCGATGACGAGCGTCGTCAGGAGTGTCGCGAGCTTGTGCTGCGATAGGCGGCCCAACGCACCGACAGACGTTTGCAGATGACGTGTCAGCCAGGCGCCCATGGTCAGTGCCTCCCCATCAGGCTGGCCGGATCGAGCAACTTTTCCGCGGGCGCCGTGCCGTCGAGGATTCGTCCGCCTTCCAGGCGGATGCGGCGTACGGGAAACTGCTCCAGGAGATACAGATCGTGGCTGGCGATCAGCACGGTCACGCCGACGTCGTTGAAGCGGCGAAAGATGTTCATGACCTCGAGCGACAGATCGGGATCGAGATTTCCGGTCGGTTCGTCGGCGATCAGGATCTTTGGTTTGCTGACGACCGCGCGCGCGATGCCGACCCGCTGCTGTTCGCCGGTGGACAGTTCCAGCGGCCGGCTCTGTTCGCGACCCAGCAGCCCCACCTGATCGAGCGAAGCCCGCACGCGCTTGCCGATTTCCCTGGTGCGGACGCCGGCGATGATCAGGGGCAGTGCGACATTGTCGAAGATCGTGCGGTCGTGCAGCAGCTTGTGATCCTGGAAGACCACGCCGATCTGGCGCCGATAGGCCGGAATCTTCGAGCGTGGCACCGAGCCGACATTCTGTCCGTTCACGATGAGCTGTCCCCGGCTCGGGCGCTCGATCAGTGCGATGAGCTTCAGCAGGCTCGACTTGCCCGCGCCCGAGTGGCCCGTCAGGAACGCGATGTCGCCGCTGGCGAGTTCCAGCGACAGATCGCTCAGCGCCTCGCGTCCATTCGGATAGCGTTTGAAGACGTGATCGAAACGGATCATTCTTGCTCTTTGTGTTGCAACAGCGAGTCGACGAAATCCTCGGCATCGAACTCGTCGAAGTCCTCCGCGCTTTCGCCCGTGCCGATGAAGCGGATCGGCACTTTCAGTTCGCTCGCCAGCGCGAACACGATACCGCCTTTCGCGGTGCCGTCGAGCTTGGTGAGCACGACGCCGGTGACCCCCAGGGCTTCGTTGAACAGTCGCGCCTGCTGCAGGGCGTTCTGACCCTGGCTGGCGTCGAGCACAAGCAACACCTCGTGCGGTGCGCCCGGATCGACGCGGCTGATCACGCGCTTCACCTTTTTCAGTTCTTCCATCAGGTTCGATTGCGTATGCAATCTTCCCGCGGTGTCGGCCAGCAGCACGTCGATGCCGCGAGCTTTCGCCGACTGGATGGCATCGAACGCAACGGCCGCCGGATCCGTACCGGCCGCTTGTGCGATCACCGGCACGGCATTGCGTTCGCCCCAGATCTGCAACTGCTCGACGGCCGCCGCGCGAAACGTGTCGCCCGCTGCGAGCATGACTTTGAAGCCATGATCCTTCATGCGCCGCGCCAGCTTGCCGATCGAGGTCGTCTTGCCCGCGCCGTTGACGCCAACGACCAGGATGGCAAACGGCCTGGCGGATGAGTCGATGATCAGCGGAACCGCTACCGGCTTCACCACCGCGAGTAGCGAGGCGCGCAATGCGTTCAGCAGCGCTTCGAGATTCCCCAGCTCCTTGCGTGCAACCTGCCTGCGCAGTCCTTCAAGAATCTTCTCCGTGGTCTCGACACCCACATCCGCCGTGATCAGTCGTGTCTCCAGCTCATCGAGTACATGGTCGTCGATGCGACCGCCCGGAATCAGGTTGGCGAGGTCGTAGGTGAGCCAGGAGTCGCCGCGATTGAGTCGGGCGCGCAGGCGCTGGAACAGGCCCGGCTTGTCCTTGTCGGCGCCGGCTTCGGAAGTCTTCGATTTGAAACCAAACATCTGCGGAAGGGAGATTGCCGATCGGTGGGGCAGCGGATTCTAGCAGCACCGGCCGGACGTTCAGGCGCGTCGGGTATGCTTTACCCGCCCATGAGTCGTGCCCCTGCAAAATCCACTCGTCCGAAAACCGGCAAGCCCCTGCCGAACCGGCTGCGGATCATCGGCGGACGCTGGCGCAGCGTGCCGATCACGTTCCCGGCGATCGAGGCGGTGCGTCCGTCTCCCGATCGCGTACGTGAAACGCTGTTCAACTGGCTGCAGCCGGTGATCGTCGGTTCGCGTTGCCTCGATCTGTTCGCCGGCAGCGGCGCGCTCGGTCTCGAAGCACTGTCGCGAGGCGCGGACCGGGTCGACTTCGTCGACAGCGAGGCGGCGATCGGACGACACCTGACGGCGACGCTCGAACGATTACGTGCCACCGGCGCCGCAGTCCATGTCGTCGATGCCCTGCGCTTTCTGGATCGCGAGCCTCGGCCGTTCGATATCGTGTTTCTCGATCCGCCATATGCATCCGATCTGCTTGCATCGGTCTGCAGCAAACTTGCCGACGGCTGGCTCGCGCCGGGCGCCTATGTCTATCTCGAGTGTCCGGCTGATCGCGGACTGCCCGGTCTGCCGGCGGACTGGTCCGTGCATCGTACGAAGCAGGCCGGGCAAGTCGGCTATCATTTGCTGCGCGCACACTCTGGCTCAAAAGGTGATTCATGACCGGCGCCATGTATCCGGGCACGTTCGATCCGATTACCAACGGTCACTACGACCTGGTGCGGCGTGCCGCCGATATTTTTGAACGCGTCGTCGTGGCGATTGCGGCGAACCCGGGCAAGGCGCCGCTGTTTTCTCTGGAGGAAAGAGTCAATCTCGCACGCACCGTGCTCGCGGACATCCCCAACGTCGAAGTGACCGGCTATACCGGCCTCACCGTGGATTTCGCGCGCCAGCATGGCTTGCGGGTGGTGGTCCGCGGTCTGCGCGCCGTCTCCGATTTCGAATTCGAGTTTCAGCTCGCGACGATGAGCCGGCATCTCACGGACAAGGTCGACTATGTCTTCCTGACGCCGACCGAACAGTTCAATTTCATCTCCTCGACGCTCGTGCGCGAGATCGCCAGTCTTGGCGGCAACGTCGGCAAGTTCGTGCATCCGGAGGTCGAGGCCGCGATCAAGCAGGCGTGGGCAAAACGGCGGAAACAGTGAAGGAAGGGCTGCTGGGGGCTGAGCTGCTGGCCAGAATCAGAGAGGAGACATAAACGTCGTCTCGTCGTCTTTGCTCTGGCCAGCAGCCCAGCCCCCAGCAGCCCTCATCTCTGGCATGTCGGGCAGTAATAGGTCGACCGCTGCCCCTGCACGATCTGTTTGATCGGCGTCCTGCACACGCGACACGGTTCACCGGTGCGCTCGTAGACGAACAGCTTCTGGCGAAAGTAGCCCGGCATCCCTTCCGGGTTCACGTAGTCGCGCAGTGTCGTGCCGCCTTCGCGAATCGCCGCACGCAGCACCTTGCGGATCGATCGCACCAGCGCCGGAAATTCCTCACGGCGAATTCGCGCGGCATTTCGCTGGGGTCGAATCGCCGCATGAAACAAGGCTTCGCTGGCGTAGATGTTGCCGACGCCGACCACCAGTTGACTGTTCATCAGGAGCTGCTTGATCGCG
>CAZBKC010000023.1:0-19103 GCA_964492345.1 uncultured Steroidobacter sp.
GCCGCTGCTGATCGATCTGCCGCAGCCGGATGGCAGCACGATCCCGGCGCTGGTACAGAACAACAAGACCGGACTGATCTTCATGTTCGATCGCGCCACGGGCAAACCGCTGGTGCCGATCGTCGAACGACCGGTGCCGCAAAGCGATGCCGCCGCGGGCGAAAAACTCTCGCCGACCCAGCCGTTCCCCGAAGGCATGCCGACGGTCGCGCCGCAAAGCTTCTCGCCCGACGATGCCTGGGGCTTCACGTTCGTCGATCGCTGGCTGTGTCGCCGCAAGGTCGAGAAGTACAACCACGGCACGATCTACACACCGCCGAGCGAGAAGGGCACGATCTTCTCGCCCTCGATGGGCGGCGGACCGAACTGGGGTGGCGGTGCATACGATCCCGCCAGCCGCATCATGGTCGTGCCTTCGAACCGCGTGCCAGCGATCATCACGCTCGTGCCGCGCGACGAGGCGCAGCTGAAGGACTCGCAGGCCATCGAAGCCGGTGGTCCGATGATCTTCCCCGACACTGGCTCGCCGTACGCGCCGAAGATCGAACCGCTGCTGTCGCCGCTGGGTGCACCGTGTTCCGCGCCACCGTGGGCCGCATTGACCGCCGTCGATCTGGTTCAGCGCAGGATCGTCTGGGAGGTTCCTCTCGGCAGCATCGAGAACATGCTGCCGTTCTCACCGCCGTGGGACATGGATCTCGAACTCGGCACGCCAGGCGCGGGCGGACTGCTCGCAACCGCCGGTGGCCTGGTGTTCATCGGCTACACACTCGACAACACGCTGCGTGCCTTCGATCTGCGCACCGGCAAGGTGCTGTGGAAAGCGCCGTTGCCGGCGGCAGGCGTGGGCGTGCCGGTGACTTATGAAATTGGCGGCGAGCAGTACGTCGTGATCCCTGCCGGCGGCCACAGCATGTACCAGTCCACCATGGGCGACTCGGTCGTCGCCTACAAGCTGAAGCGCTGATCGGGGAAGAAACAGATAAAGAGAAGACAGCTGCCCGAAAGTCCCTCACTCGATCGATTCGTCGCACCTGCGAACCCGGCGCTTGCGACATCGCGTCGTCAGCCGTTCTTTGCCGTGCTTAGGTCCTTGGTTCGATTTCCATCGCCGGCGTATGCACTCACAGTACGACCGCACACTTGCAAGAGTGATCCGACATGGCAATCTTGGGAATGGTCGTGAACCTCAGGACTTTCAACTCGGAAGATGCCGGAACCGATGACGAGATCTACATCGGCATGTGGGGCACCGGCGGCGGCCGGGAATTTCCCTTGTCATCGAGAAATCACGAAGACTTCGACCGGGGCGCCGACGACTTCTACATCCTCGGTGTCGACCCGGGCTTCGGGTTCCCGATGATCCGGTCGGATCGATCCTCGCCCGGTGAGGCGAATGACCCGGCACTGCTGCCGATCGACATCAACAGCATTCAGTACGTCTACGTGCGAAAGCAGGCTTACGGTCAGCAGGAGGACGACGACGCCTGGCGCCTCGAGTCGGCGATCGTGCTGCTCTATGACGATGCAACACTGCCACTGACGGGCTCGCGGCTGTTCTCTATCTTCGCGCGCAAGGGTCTGTGGTTCGGGAACGAGCACGGTCATCAGGCGTGGCTGACGGAGCCTCGTGCTCCTGGTGTGCTCACTTTTTTCAAACGACTCGACGCGAAAGCAACTCAGGCGGCGTCTGCGGTCGTGAAGAAGGGCATTCCTCCCCGGCAGAAGTCAGTTGCCAGGCAGCGCAGAAAGTAGGGTGTCCGTGTCTCAGCTCGTCACCTCTCCCGCGGGGAGAGGTCGCGCATAGCGCGGGTGAGGGGAACGCGCGTTCGCGCGCAGCGGCTACGCCGCTCCCCTCACCCTGCCCCTCTCCCAAAGGGAGAGGGAATGATCTTCAGATGAGATCTAGGCAGACCGGGCATTCACTCGCTCCCGCAACCAGCGCGCCGTTTCATCGAATGCGCGCTTGCTGACCTCCGCAGTCGCGACGGCTTCGAGGAAGCTGTGGGATGCGCGGGGGTAGTACAGCATCCGGGTGTTCACCTTCGCCGAGCCGAGGCGGTCGGCCATGGCGAAGCTGTCGTCGCGCAGCACGTCGTATTCGGGAATCACCAGCAGCGTCGGCGGTAAATCGCGCAGATCGCCATAGGCCGGCGCGGCGAGCGGATCGCGCGGGCTGGCGCTGCCGAGGTAGTCGCGCCAGTAGCCCTGCATCTCATCGGGAGCCCACAGATACTCCTCGTGCCCGTACGTTTCGAAGGACGGATGCGTGCAGGCCGGGTCGAAGCAGCCGTAGTTGAGCAGCAGGCCGCAGACCGGCTGCAGCTCTCTGAGTTCGCGCAGCTTCAGCGCAGTCGACAACGCGAGTGCCGCGCCGGCGGAATCACCGCCGATGATGAGTCGGCTCGCATCGATGCCGAACTCCGCGCCGTGCTGCTGCAGCCAGCGGATCGTCGTGACGATTTCATCGATGGCCTGTGGAAAGGGCGCTTCGGGCGCCAGCGAGTAGTCGACGCCGACCACGACGATGTCCGCACGCGCCGCGTACTCGCGCATGATGCGGTCGTGCGTATCGATGCTGAACAGGATCCAGCCGCCGCCGTGCATATAGACGAGGGCGGGCCTGGGCGAGCCGGGCCCGTCAGCCGCCTGCGATGGATCGTGGATGCGGATGCCGCCTGCGCGTCCACTGGCGTTGCCGGCAGGCAAATGGCTCAAGCTCAACGAAGGATCGCCTGACGGCCGTCTGTTCCCCGCGGAAGTGCTGGCGCGCGCCTATCGATCGAGCGTGCGGCACGCCTATCGCGAGAATCGCCTGCTGTATCGCGATCCGCGCGGCTCGCTGCTGTTGCGCGAGAAGGTCGCGACCATGCTCAAGTCCGAACGCGGGCTCGCCGTCACGGCCGACAACATCTGCATCACACGTGGCAGTCAGAACGCCATCTATGTCGCCGCGCACACGCTCATCATGCCGGGCGACACGGTGCTGGCGGAATCGCTGACGTACGAAGCCGCCGTCGCGGCGCTGGCTTCCTGCGGCGCACGGATCGTGTCGGTGGGGCTCGACGAGGAGGGCGTCGATGTCGCCGATGTCGAGAAACAGTGCCGCATGCACACGGTCAAGGCGATCTTCCTGACGCGCATCACCAGTTTCCGACGACTGTCGCGCTGCGTCCGCAGCGACGCCTGCGGCTGCTGGAGCTGTCGCGGCAGTTCGGCTTCGCCATCATCGAGGACGACTACGACCACGAATTCCACTTCGAAACCCAGCCGCTGCTGCCCATGGCGAGCTATGCGCCGTCGCGCGTGATCTACCTCGGCTCGCTGTCGAAGCTGCTGCTGCCCGCGCTGCGCATCGGCTACATCGCCGCGCCCAGCGCCTTCATCGATGCGGTCGCGCACACGATCTCGCTCATTGACTCCATGGGAAATACGCTTACCGAAGACGCGGCCGCCGAACTCATCGAGAGCGGCGAACTGCGCCGCCACGCGCGCAAGGTGTTCCAGATCTACGCGCAGCGGCGCATTGCCTTCGGCAAGTCGCTGACCGAAGAACTCGGTGACAGGGTGCGCTTCCGCATGCCCGACGGCGGCCTCGCGTTCTGGATCACCTTCCCGAAACTCGCCGACCTGGACCGGCTGGAGGCGCGACTGCCCGAACTCGGCATCAGCCTCGCCAGTTCGCGTTCGTTCGCGACGACCAAGTCCGCCTCGCGCGGCCTGCGCATCGGCTTCGCCAGCCTCAACGAAACCGAAGCCCGCGCCGCGCTGCGTACGCTGGGTCGTGCGGCGAGGGCGGAGTAGGGGGAGAGGGAGAGAAAGAGGCCGCAAAAGACCGCATAAAAGAAGTACTGGAAACTGAGAAGGCTCGTATTCTCTTGTCCCTTGTGAATCCTTTATGCGGTCTTTTGCGGCCTCTTCTATTCCTCCCCGAACCGCTGCCGGCCACCGACGAACGTGCGCAGTACTTTCACCGCAGGGATCTTCGGCGGATCGATGGCGAGCAGGTCCGAGTCGAGCACGACGAGGTCGGCCAGGTAGCCCTCGGCGATCTGGCCGCTGCGGTCGTCCATGAACCCGGCGTAGGCGTTGTGGCGCGTATAGCAGGTCATGGCCTGTTCGACCGTGATCTTCTGATCGGGCAACCAGCCTTCGGGATTCGCGTCGTCGATCGTGCGACGGGTCGCGGCAGCGTAGATGCCGAGCAGCGGGTCCAGCGGCGCGACGGGCCAGTCGGACCCGAAAGTCATCGTCGCGCCGGCGTCGAGCAGAGAGCGGAATGCGTAGGTGCCCTTGAGGCGCTTCTCGCCGATGCGCTGCACGGCCCAGCGGCCGTCGTCGATGGCGTGATAGGGCTGTACGGACGGAATGACGTGCTGCTTCGCGAAGCGGGGAATCGCGGCCTGCGACAGTTGGGCCGAACCGATCAGGAAGTGCGTGTGATTGTCCGTGAAGGCGGACATGACGAAGGCGCCTTGGAGATCGATCACACGCGTCGATTTTTCCGTCCGTTCGCGGACCGCCCCGGCGCCGAGGATCACAATCCGGTCGCCGGCAATGCCGACTGCGGAAGGTCGGGCACCTGGCCGGCCGGTCCAGACCGAGGCATTGATCAGCGCCAGATCGAGCGGACCTTCGGCTGCGAAGGCTGATAGTGGACCGGACAGGGCGAACGCTGCGCTGCTGGCAAGGAACTGGCGTCGATGCATGGGGGCCTCACGACTTGCTGCCTGGCACTATGCAACCGCGTGAGAGGCGGCATGAGGAGGTCCAAGGTGGATTTTTTTCCCGGGCAAGTTGGACCCGTCGACACTGATTCGCCGCGATGGCCTGGTCATGCGGCTCGGCCAGGCAGGAGTCAGGCCAGCGCCAGGCCCGCCTTGCGCAAGCCTTCATGAATGCGATCGCGCAGCTCGGGTGCCTTGATGTAGTGCCCGATGACGAGCCGGCCGCGCTTCGCGAAATCGGGCTTTACACGCAGCAGTTCGGCAGCGGCGCTGCGGGCTTCATGCAGGCGGCCCAGCAGTCCAAGACAGCTCGTGATCATCAGGTCGCGCCAGAAGAACACCCGGTCCGGGTATTCGAGCGCGGCGGCATGGGCCGCTTCCAGCTCGCCGCGTCGCAGATAGTCGGCCCACAGGCCATGATGCACCTGGGACAGGCAATACGGATTGCGGGCAACCGCGTCACGCATCAGCGGTACGCCTCGATCCCAGTCGCCCGTCAGTGCAAGCAGCCAGCCGATGATTTCGTGATACGCCAATGAGTCGCTGTTCATGCGCAGTGCGTGGTCGAGCTCGTGCCGGGCGGCCTGCAGCTCGCCTTTGACGAGCAGGCATGCCGCGAGCACGCAGCGGATTCGCGCACTGCACGGTTCGAGCAGCACGGCCTGATAGGCATGGCTGATTGCAGTGTCGATGGGTGTCTGCAGATCGGTCAGTTCGAAGGCGTGGTTGATCTGGTAAAGGCGCGCCAGGTACATCCAGGCCAGGGAGATCTCGGGTTCCCGGGCGGTCGTACGCTTGAGTGCTTCCACGGTGGGAAGGAACGTGCTGAGCTGTCGTGAAAAGAAAAAGTGATAGCAGCTCAGTATGGTGTCGACGCTGTTGTGCGGTTCTCGATTGTCGCCGCAGCGCTCGCTGGCCAGCTGCCGCACGATCACACCGTTCTCGGACCCGATGCGCGCGGCAATGATCAGTGGAATGTCATCGAGGCTGCTGGACCACGGGCCGGACGCGGATCGCGTATGCATCTCGTCAGCCCAGACCTGCTCTCCGGTCGACCGGTCGATCAGGTGGGCTTTGACTACGATGTCTTCACCCTGCCTGCGCAATCGGCCGCGCAGTTCGAAGCGCAGGGAGGCCAGATGATTCAGATCGAGGCGCGCCAGATCGCTCTGCCGGGTCAGTCTGACATCACCGTATCGCCCGAGCTCCATCAGCAGATCGTCCTTCACGCGCGCAGCAAGTTCACGGTCTTCGCCGCAGGAGGTATCGAAAGGGTTGATGAGCAGGGCGGGCCACTGCGGAGAAATCCGCGACAGCGATGTACGCTTCACGCGCGGTTCGTTCGCGGTTTCGGCTTCAGCCGCGTTGACGAACAGCGGCATATAGCTGCCTTTCGGCAATTCGATGCGAACCGGACTGTTGTCGCCGGTCAGGAGGTAATAGCGCTCGAGCGATCGGCGCAGTCTTCCCGCCTGAACCCTGACGACCGGATCGAGGATCGCATCGAAGTCGCCCTTGCGTCCGAAGACGCGCGTGGCGATGACGGCCTGATTGAGTCCATCGCCTCGCCCCGCCAGCGTTTCCTCGACGATGAAAGTCAGGAAATCACGGGACCGGGATGCGCCGTCGAACTGGGGACTCGCGAGCAGTTCCTGAAGATGGCCCTGGATGCCGATTGCAAAGGACTCCGCTGGCATTCTCTCGTGCGAAGGCGGGGAACGGCTGTTCCTTGTGCGCAGCACAGCCAGGCCACCCAAGCGTTCATGATCCATGAGGCACTCCATGTGATCGGTCCTGCAGCCTGGACTTTTTTCCGATCCCGCAATTATTCGAGTGCTGCAATGCGTGTGCGCGAGAGCCTGATCGCCGGCCTGTATCAAGTCAATCGTGGTGGGTTGTTTTGCCGATTTATCGGTGCGCACGCCATCGGTTAGCACGTACGCGTGTACGCATACATGCAGCGATGCCGCGGGTGCTGCGTTGCGCAAGCACGATCAGGTGACGGGCATGAAGTAGAACATCATCGCGATGATCAGATACACGGCGATGAGCTGCACTCCCTTGAACCAGTTGGTCTGTCCGTCGCCGCATACCACGGTACCGATCAGCGCGCCGATGAAGAGCGACCCGACTTCGGCACGGCTGAAAGAAAGATCGAGCGGTTCGGGTGCGATGAAGTAACTGGCGAAGACCAGCATCGGTGCGACGAACAGGGCGATCTGGATCGAACTGCCCAGCGCGATGCCGACCGACAGGTCGGGTTTGTTCTTGATGCCCATGGCGATGGCCGAGCCGCTTTCCGCCGCGCCGCCGACGATTGCGAGAAACACGATGCCGATGAAGATCTGCGACATGCCCAGCGCCTCTCCGGTGCCTTCGGCGGCGCCGACCAGGACTTCGCTCATCCACGCGGCGAGTACCGAAGCGAAGATCAGGCTGCCGACCGCGCGGGGCATGCTCCACTGCTTTCCCTCGTGATGATGTGCGGCGCCCTTGCTGTCGGCACTGGCGAAATGTCCCGGATGCGTCTTGAGCGAGAACACGAGATACAGGACATAGGCGAGGAGCAGCAGACCCGCGATGCCGAGATTGAGCATCTGCTCCTGGCGCATCGTTTCCTCCGGTGCGAAGTAGCGGCTGAAAGCGCTCGGCACCGCAAGGCTCATGGCGGCCAGCAGCATCATGGTGCTGTACACCCGCGATGCCCCGGCGTTGTAGACCTGCGTGTGATGGCGCACGCCGCCGAGCAGGAATGCCACGCCGAGGGCGAGCAGGAGATTCGCGAGGATCGCGCCGATCAACGACGCGCGCACCATGTCCAGATATCCGGCGCGTAGCGCCACCATCGCGATGATGAGTTCGGGTGCGTTGCCGAAGGTCGCATTGAGGAGGCCGCCGACGGCGTCGCCGGTTCGCGTGGCGATCTGCTCTGTCGAACGCACGATCAATGCAGCGATAGGTACGATCGCGAGCGCCGCCGAAAAGAAGATGACCGGGGGCGGCCATTTGCCGAGATGCTCCAGTACGAGCGTGATCGGTATGAACACCAGAAGCCAGTTGATCGAGAACTTCATGAGGACGCGCGCCCGCGGTGGAATGGTTGTTGAGGATCAGGCTTCCGGAGCAGGCGGGCTTTCGGCCACCCAGGCCTTGGTGAGCGTGTACGTCGCCGCGAGGATGACAGGTCCGATGAAAAGACCGAGTACGCCGAAGCCGATCAATCCGCCGATGACACCGGCGATGATCAGCAGCATCGGCAGCTGCACGCCGCGACGGATCAGGATCGGCCTCAGGATGTTGTCGAGTGCGATCACGGGAATCGCCCATACGAGCAGGACCGTTCCCCAGACCGTGTTGCCTGTTGCATAGAGCCAGATCACCGCGGCAGCCATGACGGGCAGAGGGCCGATCTGGGCAATTCCCAGCATGAACACCAGCGCCGTCAGCACACCGGTGTGCGGCACGCCGCAAATCCAGAGGCCGAGACCGGCGAGAATGGATTGCACGAGCGCGGTCACGACGACGCCGAGCGCGACGCTGCGTACGGCCTGTCCGGCGAGCACCACGGTCTGCTCGCCGCGCTCGTGACCCATGCGATGCCCGAAGGCCAGTGCGCCGCGCGCAGCCGTCTCGCCTTGCGAATAGAGGATGGCGACCAGGATCACAGTAAGCAGGATGTGCACGACCATCGCGCCGATGCCGCCGCTCAGCGACAGCAGCCAGGCCGCGGTCGAGCGCGCGTAGGGTTTGACGGATTCCATCAACGCTTCCGGACCGGCGGCAGCAAGCGCTTGCCATTTCTCGGCCCACTGCTCGCCCACCAGCGGAATCCCTGCAACCCATCGCGGCGGTGGGCCGAGTCCGCGCGACAGGAAGTCGCGAATCAGCGCCGGACTGTTCTGCGCCGCATCGATCAGGGTGCTGACTGCCAGCCAGAGCGGCACGACGAAAGCGAACAGGACGAGCACGGTCATGATCGTCGTGGACAGACCACGGCGTCCGCCCGTCTTCTGCTCCAGCCAGGCCAGTGCCGGCCAGGTGGCAACGACGACTGTTGCAGCCCAGATCAGGGCACCGAGAAACGGCAGCAATGTCCAGAAGCTGCCGACCAGCAACAGTCCGATCATCAGTACAAGCAGCACGATTCGGGTGACTTCACCGGACGGCGCGTTTTTCACGGTGCGACTCCCTGACAGGGGTGGATCATGGCGCCTGGGCCTGTTGCTGAGGTGTCTCGAAGCTGCCGCCCAGGGCGAGGTGCAGGTTGACTCGTTGCGTGAGTTCTTCGGTACGGACATTGAGCAGCGCCACCTTGGCGTTCTGCACGATCATCTGCTGCTGCTCCACCGTGCGCCGATCGACCCGGCCGACCTTGAAGCGGTCCTGGGTGAGATTCAGTGCATTCGTCTGTTCATCCAGGGATTGCGTCAGCAGTGTCACGCGCCGCGACAGCGATGCGCTGGAGGCGAGCGCGTTCTCGACTTCTCCCAGTGCACGCAATGCGATGCGCGCGTAGTCGGCGAGCGCTTCCTTCTGTTCGAGGGTGCGGATCTCCACCTGCGCATTCAGTGCGCCGCCCTGATAGATCGGTGCGAGCAATCGTGCTCCGAAACCTCCCGTGGGGTTCTCGAAATCTTCCCTGAGCTGCAGGATCTCGCTCTCGAACGCACCGAAGTTCAGGTTCAGCGATATTTTCGGCAACCGCGCCGCCTTGGCTTCGCCTATGCGGTTGAATGCGGCGGCGACACGGCGCTCGGCGGCGATCACATCGGGGCGTCGCTCGAGCATCTGCAGTGGCATGCCGACCGGAATCGCAGCCGGCATCGGCAGGACATCGGCGCGTGCGCCGATCTCCGCCGCCGGATATCGACCGACCAGCAACTCCAGAGCACGCAATGCCTGGCTGTGGGCGAGTTCGAGCTGCTGCAATGCATCTTCGAGGTCGCGTGAATTGGCGCGCGCCAGTGATACGTCGGTTTCGGTACCGACACCGACGCGCTCGCGATCTTCGGCGAGCGCGAGCAGTTGCCTGGAGGAATTCACCATGTCATTGGCGATGGCCACGCGCTGCGCCAGTTGCGTGGCGGTGAACCAGGCCTTCGCCGTCGCAGCCGCCAGCGACTGGCGTGCGAACTCGAAGTCCGACTGTGCCGATACATGGGTTTCCTGTGCCGCATTGCGCTGGTAGCGCACCCGACCCCACAGATCGAGTTCCCAGGACGCGGCGGCCACGATGCCCTGCAGCGCGGAGGTGGGATCGCCGCCGCCGCCGGATTTCATGCCGCCGGTTCCGGCAATTCCTATCCAGGGTTTGAGTGCGGCCTGAGCGACGACGACATACTGACCCGCCTGTTCGACCCGGGCGGCCGCAACGCGCAGGTCAGGGTTGTGCGCGAGCGCTTCCTGAACCAGTGCGTCGAGTTGCGGATCCTGAAACGAGCTGAGCCAGTTGTCCTGCACGATTTCCGTCGATGCGCCGGTGGTCGACCAGGCGCGATCGACGTTGATGTTCCCCAGTGCGTCCTGCCGGATCTCCTCCGGCGCGGGTGGCGACGCTACGCAACCCGACAGGATGCCTGCGAACAGGCACACGCAGCACGTCGGCAGGTATCGACGGTACCTGTTCTGAACTTGCGGGGTTCCGCTGCTCACGCGCCGCCTCAATGCAACTTCAGGATCAGCCAGTCGAGCTTGGCGCCGACGCGGATGATCACCTTGCGGATGATGTGGATGGGCGCGCCGCTGTCGGTGTAGACGGCGCCGACACCCAGCGCACCTGAGGCGAGGAACAGTTCCTTGTCGCCCCGATCGGTCAGCAGGCGCACCGCAAGGGAGTTTTTCGGGATCGGCGCCACTCCGGATGCGGTGTTGACGCCGCCGATGGGCAGTTGTCCCTGCGCGGTGGCCCACATGATGGAGTCCACCTTGCACTTGATGATCCGCCCCGGATACATCTTGAGCGCGATCTCGGCCTCCTGGCCGGGCTTGATCTTGCGGACCTCGTTCTGGTTGAAGATCGCCATGACCCATTGCTCGTCCTCGACGAAGGTCATGGCAGGCGTCATCGGCAACGGAACCGCCATGGCACCCGGTCGCAGCGCCAGCGAGATCACCGTGCCATTGGCCGGTGCGCGGTAGGTCGACTGGTCCAGTCGCCACTGCGCATCCGCAAGTTGTGCCTGCGCCCTGGCGATCTGTGCCTTGACGTTGGCGATCTCGTCCTGCTCGCCGGCAGTCGTCCTTGCAGCCAGTTTCTCCCGGATCTGCGACTCGGATGCCGTGGACGCCGCCAGCTGCGCTTCCAGATTGATGACATCGTTCTGCGCCTGCTCGTAGTCGAACTGGCTGCCCGCGCCCGTGCGTGCGAGTTCGCGCAACTGGGTTTCGCGCATGCGTGCCAGTTTCAGCTGCGACGCCACCGAGTCCTTGGTGCCGCGTGCATTGAGGAGCTGCTGGCCGAGGCCGCGCTGGTTCGCGTTGGCGGTGACGAGTTGTGCGTCGAGCTGCGCAAGTTGCGCATTGATCGCGTTGACCTCCAGTTCGAACGGCGTCGGATCGATCCTGAACATCACCTCGCCCTTGCGGATGGGACGATTCGGTTCGATCGGCACATCGACGACGAGTCCATTGACGCGCGGATTGATCGAAACCACGTAGTTGATGACGCGTACGTCGGCTGAAGAGGGTGCGACGATGTTGAGGAACAGGATCAGCATCGCGATGCCGATGACCGGCAGCGTGATGACGATCACCTGGCTGACGGTGTTCCACGGCAGCCACTTGAACTTGATGAAGATCAGCCAGACGAAGAACGAGTAGATGCCCAGCAGGAGGATTTCCATGTCAGGTCTCCTCGCGCCTCGACTCTGGTGCTTCCGCGCGCGGCACCAGCGTGTCGTCGTTCTCCGGGTGTGGCTCCTCGGCAACCATGTCCCGGCCGTAGGCCATCTTGTAGAAGACCGGTTTCGAGTAGGCCCACAGCCAGGCGAGCGGCCAGAGCAGGCCGCCGAAGAACAGCGACAGCAGGCACAGCGTCTTGATCGCGGGCGCCTGCGGATGGTGGCGTTTCTCCGCGATCTTCTCCGGCAGGATGTGCACCAGCCAGAACACCGTAATCGCGACGGCCGGCGCGACGAACAACACGATCCAGGCGAGGATGTTCGCCACGAAGTCGAGCGTGTCGCCGCTGAAGAGGGAGGCGTGCGCAGCCAGCGGCGTGCTCAGCGCCCCGGCGACCAGGCACGTGCGGATGCCTGCGGGTCGTCGTGTGTTTCGAAATTGCATCGATACTCTCAGGTCGTCAGTAGCTGTACGCCACGAAAATCATGCCGTAGATGAAAGTGTCGTTCCGGCCCGAGGACTGCTTCACCGCATCGCCCGGTTCGGCAACGGCGGCGACGAAGCTGAGCGTGAGGTTGTCGTTGACCGACCAGTCCATGTACCAGTCGAGTTCCATCGCCGCATCGTCCGATGTCACGCCGGCGGAGGCGGGCTGGTCGAGCAGGAAGTCGAAGAAGATCAATCCGGTCGAGATGGACTCCGTCGGTGTCACGTGCAGCCGCAGCTGATGCGAGATCAGGTTGGAGTTGGAGAGGAAGTACTCGCCCGCGATTTCGCCCTGCCACCAGGTGCCCCAGTCGGAGAAGCCGGTGTAGAGGCCATCGAAGGACTCGTCCGCCGCCGTGCCGGGATTGTCGCCTTCGAAGAAGGCGTAGCGGTAGGACACCTTCGGTTTCCAGTTGCTGTCGAACTGGTAGGCAACGAGCGCATTCCATGCCTCCGAGTCGCGCAGATTGCCGTTGTCTTCCTTTGCGTACTCCAGTTCGAACGACAGTGCCTTGTTCCGGAAAGGCGCGGTGAAGGCGCGGACGTTGTAGACATCCAGGCCGTCGCGCTCCGGCGCCCTGGCTGGATCGGCCGACCAGGCCATGTATGTGGCGCCGAGGGTCGTATCCTCGCCGAAGGCGTATTCGTAGTTCACGCCCCACAGCGAGCTGTCGGTCTTCGATTCGGGCAGCTCATCGCGTTCGAGATAGAAGGCCTCGATCGTGTTGTTGCCCGGCGTGAAGCGGCCGATCGCCGCAAATTCGAAAGCCTGACGGGCGTTCGTCCAGTAACCGCCGCGCGAGCCGCCTTCCGAGGCGCCATCGAAAAGCAGCATTCCGTGCCCGAGCCGATACCGGGTGCGGCCGACAGTGAAGTCGAGATCCCCGGAACGCCAGCCGAGATACAGGTCTTCGATGTCGAAGGACGAGGCCTCGTCTCCGACGATCTGCGCACCAGCGCCAAAGGTGCGTTCGCCGACTGCCGTAACCGCACCATAGATCTCAGAGGATCCGTTCAGCTTGTACGAGCCCTTGAGGCCGCCTTTCAGCGACCCCTCCAACCAGCTATCGCTGAGGTCGTTGGACGGTTCGTCGGGACGTGGATTGGTGTAGTACGAGTTGCCGAAGCCGAAGGCCCCAAAGGTCGCGTCCAGCACGACTGTCCAGTCGATGCCGGATGGAAAGCCGGGAGGCGGCGGGCTCGCCGCCTCCTCGGCGATACAAGGCTCGGCGAGCGCCACTGCCAGCAGTGACACAGCCGCAGCGGCTGCTGTGCTTCGGGCGCATCGAAAAGTCTCCCTCGAACGCTGCATGACTCGACTCCTCTTCATGTTCCGGATCCCTCAATTCCCGATCTGTGCGGTCGTGGCCGCCGCGGCCTTCCTTGCTGCCGCAGCTTCCATCGAGCGGATGAAATACGGATACAGCGGTACGCTGATCAGCAGGGCGACCATGGCATGGACCACTGTCCTGGGTTCGCCGCCGATGACCACGTACAGACAATAGACGACGGCGACGATCGCGATGTATTTGTAGGTGCGAAAGGTCGCCGCGGACAGCTTGTGATCGTGAATCACCTTGACCACTGCGACCGCGGAGTAGATGTACGGCACGATGACCAGCATGACGGCGAGGTCGACGATGTGACTGAACTGGTCGGCGATGGTCGGGGACACGGTCGCGAACAGCACGATCGTCATCAGTACGGCCACGATGACGAGCCCATGCCCGGGAACACCATTCTGGTTGAGCTTCCTGAAGACCTTCGGGAACATGCCGTCGTCGGCGGCGGCCTTGGCCGATTGCCCCACGAGCAGCATCCAGCCTCCCAGCGAGCCCACCGACTTGAGGACGGCACACACGGCGATGATGATGGCGCCGGGCGCGCCGATCGCGAGCCGTGCCGCTTCCGCGAAAGGTGCATGCGACGTGCGCAGTGTCTCGTTGGGCAGGATGCCCATGATGACGGAGGAGCTGAGCACATAGATGACGGCAGCCAGCGCGAGGCCAATGAGCGTGGCCAGCGGGATGTTGCGCTTCGGGTTCTCGATCACCCCCGCGGACACCGCGGCGCTTTCGATCCCCATGTAGGCCCACAATGCCATCGACGCCGCACGCGAGATGGCCTGCGTGTTCGAATCGCCGCTGACGTTCCACCCTGACAGGAAGGTGGCGGAGTCGAACCAGATCCAGCCGAAGGTCGCGATCGCGAGAATGGGGATGAGGGCGAGCGCCATGGTCCAGGTTTCGAGCGCGCCCACGACACGCGGTCCGAGAATGTTCGCAAAGGTCAGCAGCCAGATGAGCAGCGCCGTCGCGATGACGCTGCCGGGTGGCGAGGTGATGGCCGGGACGAGTTCGGCGAGATAGCCGATCGCGGCGACGGCGATGGCGATGTTGCCGATCCAGTTGCCGAACCAGTAGACATAGTTGGTCTGGAACCCCGCATATGGGCCGAGGAAGTCGCGGGCATAGGCGTAGGGTCCGCCTTCCTGCGGGTTCAGTTCCCCCAGTTTCGCGAAGGTGAGTCCGAGTGCCGCAACACCTACCGTCGCAATCACCCAACCGAAGATCGCTATCCCGCCGACGTGCGCGAGATTGACAGGCAACAGAAACACACCGGTGCCGATCATGTTGCCGGCCACGAGCATCGTGGCCTGTGTCAGCGACATCTTGCGGCCGGTCACGCTCATGCAGTGCCGGCCTTCAGGCACTGCACGTAGTAGACCCCGTCGCGGTTCTCCACGCCGTGCGTGTCATGACCGAAGCCCGGGAAACGGCTATCCCACTCGGACAGTGCGCGCAGGTAGCCGAGATAGGGTCCATCTGCAGGGCCGGTCGATTCGCCGGGCATCAGCATGGGAATACCTGGCGGGTAGGGCACCACGCTGGTGGCGAGGATCCGGTTGGCCAGGTTGTCGAGCGGCACGTGCTCGATCTCGTCGCGCACCAGGTACTGAAATGCGGCGTTCGGCGTCAGCACCGGTTCCGGCAGTGTCGAGAACGCTTCGGCGAGCCAGTGTGTCTGACGCGAGTCGCGCAGCTGGGCGAACATCGCGTCCGCCAGATCGCGCAGGCCCATGCCGCCGTACACCTGCGCATGATTCGCCGTCAGGTGCGGCAGCACCTGTGCGAGCGGTGCATTGGCGTCGTAGTCGCGCTTGAAATCGAGCAGCGCATTGAGGAGCGTGCCCCACTTGCCCTTGGTGATGCCGATGGAGAACAGGACCAGGATCGTGAAGTCGGTCGTCTTCTCGACCTCGACGCCGCGGTAGTGCAGATAGGCAGTGACGAGGTTTGCCGGGATGCCGCGCTTGTCGAGGCCGCCCTTGTCGAGGACGCCGGGCGTGATGATCGAGACCTTGATCGGATCGAGCATGCAGTAGCCGTCTTCGAGATCGCCGAAGCCGTGCCAGGTCTCGCGTGGATGCAGTACCCAGCAGTTCGGATCGGTGGCGAGCACCTCCGGCGATGCATCTTCGAAGCGAACCTTCCTGCGGGACTTGCGGCTGCCCACGCTCACCGTGTCCGCATTCCAGGTCTTGAAGAACCATTGTTTCTTGCGGGTGAACTCGCGGTTCACGCGACCGATGGTCTGGCGGAAAGCCACTGCTTCCTGGATCGATTCGTTGGTCAGGGTCGGGCCGCCGGGACCGTCCATCATCGCGGTGGTGATGTCGTTCGAGACGATGATGGGATACAGCGGCGAGGTCGAGGCGTGCAGCATGTACGACTCGTTGAAGCGCGAATGCGGAATCGGACTGCGTCCATCCCGGATGTGCAGGAACGACGCCTGCGACAGGGCGGCGAGCAGCTTGTGCGTGGAGTGCGTGGCGAAGACCGTCGGGCCCTTGTGATCCTTCGGATCGCCGTGCATGGCATGGCGATCGCGGTACAGCGGATTGAACCGTGCGTAGGCATACCAGGCTTCATCGAAGTGAATGCGGTCGACACTGGGATCCAGCAGTTCTTCGACGCGCCGCGCGCTGTAGCAAAGGCCGTCGTAGGTCGAGTTCGTGATGATCGAATGGACCGCCCGCGTCGCGATTCCCTTCGTCACCAGCGGATTGGTCTTGATCGCGCTCTTGATCGCTTCCTTGCTCAGCCGGTCCGGCGGGATCGGGCCGATGATTCCATAGCGATTGCGCAGCGGCACCAGGTAGGTGGGTATCGCGCCGGTCATCACCAGGCTGTGCTCGATGGATTTGTGGCAGTTGCGATCGCACAGGGCGATCTGGTCGCGGGCCACTGCGGCCATGAAGATGACGCGATTGGACATCGACGTGCCGTTGGTGACGGAGTACGTGCGATGTGCGCCGAATACCCGGGCGGCATATTTCTCGTGCTCGCCGATCGGGCCGGTATGGTCCAGCAGCGAGCCGAGGCTGCCGACGCTGATCGACAGGTCCGAACGCAGCATGTTCTCGCCGAAGTAATCGAAGAACATGCGGCCGACCGGGGATTTCAGGAAGGCCGTGCCGCCCGTGTGTCCGGGCGTGTGCCACGAATACTCGTACTCCTGGCTGAACTTCATGAGCGCGGAGGCAAGTGGAGGCAGCATGACATCGAGATAGCGCCGGATCGCTGCCGCCACGCGGCCACCGACGAATGCGGCCGTGTCTTCGAGCGTCCAGATGTACTCGTCGACCATCTGCATCACTTCGACGGGAATGGCGGAGGCTTCGCCGCGCTCGGCCATCAGGAAGATCGGGATCTGTTCGTTGCGCGAGCGCACGAACTCCAGCATCGCGCGGGCGCGTGCATGGCCCTTGTCGTCCCCGAGCGTCCAGTCGAGCAGTACCGCGTGGATCGCCGTGTCGGCCGTGATGACGGAAGTGCCGTCTTCGGCGGAGGTCGCCTCGACGACTTCCACTGCCCGGTCCTTGAGTTCCTGGACCAGAGCGCGCGCGGCCCGGCCTTCGGCTGTCGGCATACCGAGTTCGTCGTCGACGACGAGAGCCCGCATGCTGAGCCGTTTGATGCTTCTCTGGATCATGAGTCGGTTTCCTTGGCGCTTCGGGTCAGAGGGGCAGGGTATTCCACTGGAAGAAAGTCCTGACGGCGGGGCTGAGCGGGCCGAAGGATTTCTGATAGATCCCTTCGATCTCGCCGCCGGCGTAAAGCACGCTCAGCGCCCGATCGACGATGAGACGGAAGTCTTCGTCGTCCCGCGCCAGTGCGATGCCATAGAGTTCATGCGTGAACATCCGATCCAGGATCGTCAGATCGCGGAATGCCGAAGCTTCCATCGCGCCGAGCACGTTCGCACGCTCGCCGAAGAACACATCGACCTTGCGATCGAGGAGCTGTTGCAGCCCCGTCTTGTAGTCGGGCACAGGCACGATCTGCGCGCCGATCTGGAGCGTCGCGGCACGCCCGATGGCCCAGTTCTGCGTGGCACTGCCGCTGACGACGGCGATGCGCGTGTTCTGCAGCGTCTTCACCGCAGGCGAACCACGCCAGACGGGTTTTGGCGGTTGCGCTTCCGCGAGAGCAGAGCGCAGTGCCGAAGCTGCGTCGGAACGCAGCACCGCCCGCGCACCACCCGGGAAAACCGGGATCGAATAGGAAACCGCCTTGCGTCGACCGATGGTCACGGCAGTGGGAGTGCACAGTGCGTCGATCGCGCCACTGCTCACTGCATCCAGGGCTGCTTCGTGTTCGACTGGAACCCAGTCGACAGTCAGGCCCGAGAGTCCCAGTTCGCCTTTCACGTGATCTGCAATGCGCTGGCAGACGCTGGCGGCGTATCCCTCGACGGTGCCGTCCTTCGCGGAAGTGAAGAGACCTCCGTCGGCGAAGTAGCCAAACCTGATGTGGCCTGTTTCGCGCACCCGGTCCAGCGTGGCGGCGTTGGCGCCCGGGATTGCGGCCATGGCGAGCAGACCGATCGTCGCGATCGTACGCAACGAGATCGTCAGGCGATCGCGGCAGGAAGTATTGATGCTCATGATTGTTCTCCTTGATGCCTCAGTTCGCGGCCTTGTGCGTGCCGGTAGAGGACGCTGTTGCCGCAGCCGGCGTGGCGAAGCGCGGTGCCAGGAATCCCCAGATGATGTAAGTGATGCCGAGCACCAGCATGCCGCCCATGACTGCGTCCTTGCCGGAGGCGTAGATGGCGAACACGCTGTAGGCCATGGCGATGACACCAATGATGACGTTGCGTTTGAAGACGCCCTGATCGACCTTGGCAGCCCTCATCATCACGATGAGTGCGGACAGCGAGACGATGTAGGGAATGACGTTGGTCACCACGGCCAGGTTGACCAGGGCACTGAACTGCTCGCTGAGCGTCGGCGAGATCGTCATCAACGCCAGGCCGGTCTGCACGACGCCGAGGACGATCATCCCGGTGATCGGTGCGCCCATGGAGTTCGTCTTGGTGAAGATGGCCGGAAACATCCGCCCCTCGGCGGCGGACTTGCCGGTCTGTGCGATGGTGAATTGCCAGCCGAGCAGCGAGCCGAGGCACGCGAGCACGGCGAGCGCCATGATGATCGAGCCCACCGTCGGGCTGAACATCTTCGCGTAGGCGAGACCGAACGGACCGGTGGAGTTCGCCAGTTCCGCGTTAGGCACGATGCCCTGGATCACCGTGGTCGACAGGATGTAGATCACGGCGGCGCCGAGCGTGCCGAACAGGCAGGCGAGCGGCACGTTCTTCTTCGGGTTCTCGACGGCCGACGAGTTCTGCGCCGCCGACTCCATGCCGAGGAAGGCCCACAGCGTGAGCGAGATGCTCGAGGCCATGCCCTGACCGATCGACAATCCCTGCGGGTTCCAGGCGGCCACGAAGGTGTCCTTGCTGAACCAGAACCAGCCGATGACGCACAGGGCGCCGACCGGAAGGATGACGCCCCAGACGGTCACCGATCCGATCTTGCCGGTCACGCTCGGTCCGCCGAAGTTGGCGACGGTGGTGAGCCAGAGCAGTGCGATCACCGTCATGCAGGTGCTGATCGGCGTTGCGGACAGCCCCGGGAAGAATGTCGCCATATAGCCCACCGCGGAGATGGCGATGGCCACGTTGCCGATCGCGAGCGACAGGAAG
>CAZBKC010000024.1:0-10205 GCA_964492345.1 uncultured Steroidobacter sp.
GCGGTTGACGGCCAGAAAAATGCCTTCCTTTCCGACCGTCAACCGTCAACGGACGACTGTCAACCCGCTTAACTAAGCGCCATTGGGGTTAAGGACCATGGCACTTGCCCAAGCGGTCTGAATGGTTTCCTTATGCGTGTGGGACCGGCTTCAGCCCAATGGCAAATATCGTGATCGCACACCGGAACTCTCCTGGCGGCCAATACGTCCCGTTGCTGCAATGACATTGCCTATCTCGAACTTCATTCGCAGGACAGCAGGCTGGTTAGTGCTGGGCGCCGCATGGGCACTTCCTGCGTTCGCACAGGACAACGCCGCAGAATGTCAGATCGAACTGGCCGCGACCGATCGACTCGCGGGCGTCCGGTACGGATGTGTACGACTTGCCTCCGATCGCAAGGTGCTCACCGTCGAAGCGGGCACGCGCGGCAATCCGGTCGTCCTGCTCGTGCATGGCATGGGCAACAACGCCCATCGCGACTGGAAGCACGCCTACCCCGAACTCGCGCAGCAGTTTCATGTGATCGGTCTGGACCTGCCCGGATTCGGCGAGTCCGAGGCGTTGCCCGACGGCTACTCGTTCGCAGGACTGGACGCGGCGCTCGAGCAGGTTGCAACCCGGCTCGAACTCCATCACTTCGATCTCGTCGGCCATTCACTCGGCGCCACCGTCAGCCTCTATTACGCCGAACGGCATCCGCAACGCGTTCAGCGCCTGGTACTCGTGGACGCAGCGGGCATTCTGCTGGAACAGGTATTCACCCGGCAGTTGATCGAGAGCAATCGCGCCGCGGCCGGACTCGATGCACTCGACCTGCTCGGTACGCTCGCGCCGGGCGTGAGCCCGGAGCGCGTACTGGATTTCATGGAGGATCGCATCGACATCAGGTCGCTGTTGGCAACCCATCCACCCTTGCGTCAGGCGCTCTTCGGCATGCGGGTTTACGCCGATGCGGCGCTTGGCCTGGTCGAACACGATTTCACCAGTGCGATCCGTAACGTGCGGGCACCGACCATGGTGATCTGGGGCGACAACGACACGATCACGCCGATCCGCACGGGTCGATTGCTTGCGGCACGAATGCAGCATGCGCAGCTGCGGACCGTTCCCGACACCCAGCACGTGCCGATGATCCAGCGACCGGCAGCCTTCAATCGCGCGCTGCTGTCGGCACTGACGGATCCACCGGCCGCACCCACGCCACAATCAGCCCCAGGGACTTCGCAGGGCGACGTGACCTGCAATGGTCAGGCGAACCAGCAGTATTCCGGGACGTTCGATCGCCTGTCGTTGATCAACTGCAGCAACGCGCACCTCGAGGACGCGCGGGTGCGCGAACTGCATGTACAGGGATCGTCACTGACGATGGAGCGCGTAACAGTCGATTCCACGACAATCGCACTCGATGCGGGCGATTCGACGATCACGGCGACGGCGATCACGTTGATCGGGCGCACTGGCATTCGTGCGCAATCGAGTCGCCTGGATCTCGCGGGTGCGACAGTGCGCGCGCAGGAACGCGCAGTGCAGTCGAACGGCAACAGTCGCCTGTACTTCTCCGTCAGCGACATCGATGCGCCGGACTATCGCGGCGACGCGCATTTCATCTGGCCGCCTGCGAAGCAGGCCACAGCGAAGTAGGTCCATCTGAGGCTCTTCTTGTGGGTCAGGCTTCCGCCCATTGGCACTGACTTAATTAAGCGCAGACGCTTCTGTTTCTTCCCCTCCTCCGCCCCCATCCCGACCTTCCCCCGCAAGCGGCGGAAGGAGCGGAAAAAACCCCGCTCGTCTACCGGTCCTGCGCTTCTTCCAGCGAGGCCGCCAGGATCGTCATGGCTTCATCGACATGGACCTTCGAGATCATCAGTGGCGGCATGAAGCGGATGGTGCTCTGGCCGCATGAGAGCAGCAGCAATCCGTTGCAGAAAGCGCGATTGATGACGGCATCGCAGAGCTTCGCCGCGGGTGCCTTGGTGTTGCGATCCTCGACCAGTTCGATGCCGAGCATGAGCCCCTTGCCGCGAACGTGCCCGATGCAGGGGAAACGCCCCTGCAGGTCGCGAAGCTGCTTGATGCAGTACATGCCGATCTCGGCGGCATTCGCCATGTACTCCTTTTCGACCAGATCGAGCGTCGCGAGCGCGGCTGCACAGCACAGCGGATTGCCGCCATACGTATTGCCGTGCGCGCCGCGCGGCCATTTCTCCATCAACGTCTTCTTCGCGACGACCATGCCGATCGGCAGCCCCGAGCCGAGTCCCTTGGCGAGCGACATGATGTCCGGTGCGACACCGAAATGTTCGCCGGCAAACATCTTTCCCGTGCGACCGATGCCCGACTGGACTTCGTCGAAGATCAGCAGGATGCCGTGGCGGTCGCAGAGTTGACGCAGCCCCTGAAGAAATCCGTCCGGCGGCACGAGGTAACCGCCCTCGCCCTGAATGGGCTCGACGAGGATCGCGGCCACTTCCTGTGCCGGCACATTCGACCGGAACAGCACGTTCTCGATGTAGTTGAGCACCGCTGCGCCCTGGTCCTCGCCGGCAAACAGCGGTCGATAGGAATTCGGATAGGGCACATGCGTCACGCCGGGCATCGTCGGGAAGAACCCTTTCTGCTGCGTGTACTTGCTCGCAGTGAACGAGAGCGAGCCCATCGTCCGGCCGTGAAAGCCCCCGAGGAAACCGATGAAGCGCGACCGTCCCGTCACGTAGCGGGCCAGCTTGAGCGAACCTTCGACCGCCTCGGTACCGCTCTGGCAGAAGAAACTCATCACCGGCTCGCCCATCGGGTTCACCGCATTGATCTTCTCCGCGAGCGCCGTCTGTCGCTCGTGCCAGTAGTCGCTGGAGATGTGCAGGAACTGATCGGCGGCATCCTTGATCGCCTGCACGACCGCGGGATGACTGTGACCCGTCGAGCACACGGCGATACCGGCGGCGAAATCGAGAAAGCGATTGCCATCGACATCCCAGACTTCCACGCCTTTGCCATGCGACATGACGAAGGGATAGTCGCGCGGATAGGACGGCGACGTGACGAGGGCGTCACGCTTCAGCAGCGCCTGCGCTTTCGGACCGGGCAGCGAAGTCTTGATGTGGGCGGATTGCATGGTCGTATACGGTTGAGAGTTGACGGTTGACGGCAGGAGAGTTCGGCTCTGTTCTGACAGTCAACGGTCAACCGTCAACTATCTTCACTCCACCACTGTCTGCGATTGCTCGCGCATGTATTGCGCGAGGTAGTAGAACGAGGCGATCGCCTTGCCGGTATTGCCAGAACCTTTCCAGCCGCCGAACGGCTGATAGCCGGGCCACGCGCCGGTCGTTGCTCCCTGCGGGCGGTTCGCGTAGATCACGCCCGCTTCGATGCGGTCGAGGAAGGACTGCACCTCCTCCTTCGACCCATACACGCCGGCGGTCAGACCGAGATCGGAATCGTTGGCGAGCCGGATACCTTCATCGAGATCGCGAACACGCTGCACCATCAGGATGGGCAGGAACATTTCTTCGTTCCACAACGGATCGTCGGCGCGCGCTTCCGCCAGCACCGGCGTCACGTAGTAGCCTCGGGCATACGTACCGGACGTCAGCACATCGCCGCCGCTGAGAATTCGTGCACCCCGGCCACGAAGCTGGTCGACGTAGCCTGAGTACCTGCGATACGCGGCTTCGTTCACCACGGGTCCGAGCCAGTTCTCGGCACGCGTCGGATCGCCAATGCTGATGGCATCGACCTTCGTCTGCAGTCGCTGCAGCAGACTCTCTGCCACTGCGGATTCCACATAGAGGCGCGACAACGCGGAACACTTCTGCCCACCCATGCCGTAGGCGCTGCGCACGATGCCGGCCGCCGCGCGATCGGGATCCGCTTTCGCGGTGACCACGCAGGCGTTCTTGCCACCCATCTCTGCAATGCACGGTCGCGGATACCGACCGGAGATCATGTGGCGGGCGATGCGCATCCCCACGTCGTAGGATCCGGTGAACGTCACGCCCGCAAGCTTCGGATGCTGCAGCAGTGCATCGCCGATCGCCGCGCTCGGCCCGCTCAGATAGTTGAAGACGCCTGCCGGAATCCCGGCGTCGTGAAGGCAGTCCGCCAGCAGGCGACCCGACCAGGGCGTATCGCTGGCGCCTTTCAGCACGACGGTGTTGCCCGTGACAAGCGCCGCGGCAACCGGACCGCCGGCGAGCGCGAACGGAAAATTGAATGGCGTGATGACAGTCCACACGCCATAGGGCTTCATGACGCTGCGATTGCGCGAGACCGCATTCGGCAGCGGATCGTTCGGCAACACATGATCGAAGCCCTGCTTCTCGAAGTCATCGGCATAGACACTGAAGAAATCCGCGGTCTCCTGCACTTCGCCGAGCGCCTCCATGCGGTTCTTGCCGACTTCCAGCGCGAGCGCCGCACCGATGCGATACACGCGCTCTTCGATGAGCTGCGCGGCGCGACGCATGAGCCTGGTGCGCTCCGCGACCGGCGTCGCCTTCCACGCAGGGAAGGCCTTCGCTGCAGCGTCCATCGCGCGATTTGCATCCGCTGCGTCCGCCTGCGCGAAGGAACCCAGCAGCCAGTCACGATCGATGGGACTCAGCTTGTCGCGGTACTGAGCCGTCGCCACGTCCTGGCCGTCGATGTACAGCGCCTGCCTGCCGCCGATCTGCACCCGCACTTCCCGCAGCGCCGCCTCGAAACGCGTATGCATTTCGGGCGGCGGATCGAACATCGTGGAATAGGTGAGCTTGTACATATTGAAGAGGGGTGACGAAGTGACGACGGGAAGACTGTTTCCGATCTTCGTGACCGTCGTCACTTTGCATTGCATTCTTCCAATCATTCGACTGCAATTCGCGCAGGCGCCGCAGCAACTGTGCGCCGAGCGCGCGCGAGCGCGCAATCAGATCTTCTCTCTTGCAGGCTTCGATCGCCGCAACCCCAGTGGGCGCAGGCGAGCGGATGACCGCAACGGGATGCGTTTTGCGGTGCGTTCGGTAATGATGGCAGGCGGCTGGTTTATCGCCTTCCGCGTCGGTCGGCAATGGGTCGGAACGGGAATGAAAGTCATCGTGCTCGGTAGCGGCGTGATCGGCGTGACATCCGCCTGGTATCTGGCGAAGGCCGGTCATGAGGTCGTGGTGATCGACCGGCAACCGGCAGCAGCGCTCGAAACCAGTTTCGCGAATGCAGGCGAGATCTCGCCGGGGTACGCCTCGCCCTGGGCCGGACCGGGCATGCCGCTCAAAGCCGTGAAGTGGCTGTTCCAGCGTCATTCGCCGCTGGTCGTGCGTCCGCAGTTCGATCCGGCGCAATGGCGCTGGATCCTGCAGATGCTGCGCAACTGCACCTCTGCCCGCTATGCCGTGAACAAGAGCCGCATGGTGCCCATCGCTGAATACAGTCGCAATGTACTGCAGCAATTGCGCGCCGAAACCGGTATCCAGTACGACGAACGTTCGCAGGGCACGCTGCAACTGTTCCGTACACGCAAGCAGCTCGACGGTGCCGCGGACGATGTCGCGGTGCTCAGCAAGCTGGGTGTTCCCTACGAAGTGCTGGATCCGGATGGCTGTATCCGTGCGGAACCTGGCCTGGCCGAAGTCCGCTCGATCATCGTCGGTGGACTGCGGCTGCCGCAGGACGAGACGGGCGACTGTCACCTGTTCACGCAACGCCTGGCCGCGATGGCGCAACGGTCGGGCGTGCGGTTCCGCTATCAGACGCGCATCGCGGGCCTCGATCGTTCCGGTGACCGCATTGCCGGCGTGCGAACGGACCAGGGCCGGTTCGCCGCGGATATGTATGTCATGGCGCTCGGCAGCTTTTCGACGCCGATGGCGCGAACCCTTGGCGTGGATCTGCCCATCTATCCCGTGAAGGGCTATTCGATCACCGTGCCTATCGCCGACCGGGCCACAGCCCCGCAGTCCACCATCATGGACGAAAGCTACAAGGTGGCGATCACGCGTCTCGGCGATCGCATCCGCGTCGGGGGCACCGCGGAACTCTCGGGTTTCAACTCGCGGCTGCACGAAGCGCGACGCGCAACACTCGAGCGGTCGCTGCTCGGGTTGTTCCCGCGCGCCGGCAATGTCGCACAGGCCACCTTCTGGACCGGCATGCGGCCGATGACTCCCGACGGCACGCCGATCGTCGGGCGCAGCCGTTACACCAATCTCTACTTCAACACCGGCCACGGCACGCTCGGATGGACGATGGCCTGCGGCTCCGGCCGCGTGGTCACGGATCTGATCTCAGGCCGCACGCCGGAGATCGACGTCAGCGGACTGAGTCTGGCTCGGTACGAATGAGGCGCAGAGGTTCACACAGAGAACACAGAGCAAGGATGACCAGAAGGGAACTGCATTAAGATCAAGCGCTGCCTATTGAGGTCGAATAGAGCGTCCCTTCCCCCGCTACGCGGAGGAAGGGGCCGAAAAGCAGCTACCTGCAGGCAGCTATCGAAGCCGGCCCCACAGACAGAAGGGAACCATTCAACCGCTCAGGTCAGTGCCATGCGGACTTCAGTCGAATGCCCACACTCGATCCATGACCGCTGACGCGCAGCGTCAACTACAGTCCTACGGAAATGGACCCGCCCCTGCTGATTGGTTCTCATGACTTCATTGCCCGCTTTCGATCTGCCATCACCCCACCTGATGGATGTCCTCGTCGAGGAACGCGACATCGACGCCTCTCAGGGCTTCTCGGCGAGATACGCAATCCGCGACAGTCGCCGCTCGCTGGCCAGCCGATGCACCGTGGCGAAGAACTCCTGTAGTCCCGCGAAGCGTTCTTCACCTTCGATCCCCACCAGTTCGTTGCGATGACGCTCGCGCGCCCTGTGCCAGCGCCCCGAGACCAGAGCGGCATTTCCGGTGACATCCTGCTGCGAAAGCAATCTGAGCCCCGCGAGCTCGATCAGTTGTTCGTTCGCTCCGTGCGGAACGAACACGAAAGAGCCGATGGCGCTGCGCAAGGCGAGTTGTTCACTGGTCACGGGACCGGTGATCACCACCGGATCGGTAAAGATCACGCGCGCACCGGGCTTGAGGACCCGGTGCCATTCCCACAGCACGCTCAGGCGTCGGGGAAAATGATTCATCGAATCGATGCACACCAGCGCATCGAACACACCGTTCCCGAACGGCAACGGTGTGTTCGCATCTGCCACCCGGAAGCTTGCGTACTCTGCTCCCGCATCGGCAGCCGCCCGGCGTGCCGTGGCCACCGCGAGTTCGTTCGCGTCGATGCCGAAGACCCGGCAGTCCGCCTGCTCACCGAGGTAGAGCGCCGGACCGCCGGAGCCGCAGGCAATTTCCAGCACCCGCTGGGCTGGCCTGATGTTGAGCCACGCGATGAATCGATCGTACTCATCGAGCGTCAGCCAGCTGTTCTGGCCGATGTCATCGCCGAAGGTTTCCCGGCGAATCTCGGCCAGCACGCGCGAACCGAAATTTCCGTACGTGCTGTCGAACAGATCCACATGAGTGGCAACCATGATGCAGTCATCCGCCAAGGACAACCTGGCCGGCCCGCGGCCGACGCTTCAGGAACGGAATCAGCATGGGCACGCGGCGGCGATAGTTCTCGTATTCCGGATGTGCGGTCACCAGATCGTGCTCTTCGAACCGGATCGCGACCAGGATGTAGGCCGTGGTGACGAGCGCAAAGAACAGATGCGTCACTGTCATGACCGGCGTCGCCCAGAACGCAAACAGCCAGCCGACGTACAGCGGATGACGCACGATCCGGTAAGGTGCCGGCGTCACGAAGTGCAGCTGCGTGTACGGCTTGCCGATCAGTTGCAGCCACACCTGGCGCAGACCGAACAGGTCGAAGTGATTGATCAGGAATGTCGAGACCAGCACCAGACCCCAGCCGAATGCATAGGCACCGTACAGCAGGCCGCGGCCAACGGGTGACGTCACTTCCCACACGACGCCGCCGAGGGGCTGCCAGAAAGCGAACAGTGCGATCAGCGCCGCGCTGGAGAACAGCACGTAAGTACTGCGTTCCGCGGCTTCCGGTACGAAACGCGTCCACCAGCGCTTGAACGCCGGCCGCGCCATGATGCTGTGCTGGAGCGCAAACAGGGTGAGCAGTCCGAGATCGACGAGCAATGCCGTCGCCAGTGGTACGTCGCGGACGGAATCCATCGACTTCGGTACCCACAGGTTGCCGATGAAGCCGATGGCATAAAGGAACGTCGCGAAAAACACCGCGTAGCACACCACGCCGTAGATGAATATCGACACGCGTTTCATGAAAGTCTCCCGATGACGTATGAAGGACTGCACGGCACCCGCCCGAGTCAGGAAAGACCCCTGACGATGGTGAGGCCATGTGCAGGAACGAAGCAGATCCGCCCGTCCGCCGCCTTGTGCCGGCGCGGACGTTGTGACAAAAGACTAGGCAGACGCGATGCGCGAGTCCCGGGGAAACGCCGGGATTTTTCCGGGGCAAGACGGGAGAGCGTCGCCGCAGATCGCAGGGAAATGTCATGGTTCAGCCCGTCAGTTTTGGTCCTTACCGATTCGAACCGCAGTCGGCGCGGCTGTGGTCGGGCGAGCGCGAGATACGACTGACGCCGAAGTCTGCAGCCGTGCTGGGTGTGCTGGTGCAGCGGGCCGGTCAGCCCGTCACCAAGCAGGAACTGTTCGCTTCCGTGTGGAGCCACACCGTCGTCAGCGACGACGCGCTGGTGACCTGCGTCCAGGAATTGCGCAGGGCGCTCAAGGACGATGCACGCGAACCCAGCTATATCGAAACACGGCATCGCTCCGGTTATCAGTTCGTTGCCAGCGTCGCAACGGAGTCCACCTCACCGGCTGCCGCGCCGGATGCGCGGGCAGTGACTGCCATCGCGGTCCTGCCCTTCACCGACATGAGTCCCGGTCGCGATCAGGACTACTTTTGCGAAGGACTGGCCGAAGAGCTCATCGATGCGCTCAGCCAGGTCGACGGCCTGCGCGTCGCTGCCCGCAGTTCTTCGTTCCAGTTCCGCAGCGCCGGTGTGGATCTGCGCGAGGTCGGCCGCAGCCTGGGAGTGACCGCCGTCGTTGAAGGCAGCGTGCGCAAGGCGGGCGAGCGGCTGCGCATCACGGTCCAGCTCGTCGACGTTGCCAGCGGCTATCAGCAATGGTCGCAGCGCTTCGAGCGTGAGATCGGCGATGTGTTCGCGATCCAGGACGAGATTGCACAGAGTGTCGCGACGATCCTGCGCGGCGGCGATCTGTCCGGACGGGAGAAACAGGCCCTGCGGCGTCCCGCCACGAGCGCCGAACCTTACGAATTCTTTCTGCGCGGCCGGCAGAGTCTGCACCGGATGCAGCAACCGGATCTCGAGCAGAGCCGCGACATGTTCGAGCGCGCCATTGGACTCGACCCGAACTACGCGCCCGCATGGGCCGGCCTCGCCACGGTTCACGCGCTGCTCTACGAGTGGTGGGGCTCGCGCATCGAAGATATGGCACGCGCCGACAGTGCCAGCGAAACCGCGATGGAGCTGGCGCCGGAACTCGCCGAAGCCCATGTCGCACGGGGGTTCGCGCTGTCGCTGCACCGCCGCTACGACGAAGCCGCGGTGCACTTCGATGTCGCCATCGGCATCAATCCCAATCTCTACGACGCGTACTACTACTATGGGCGCATGTCGTTTGCCCGCGGCGCCATCGAGCGTTCGGCCGACCTGTTTCGCCAGGCTGCCGAAGTACGGCCGGAAGACTTCCAGAGCCAGATGCTGTGCGCGCAATCGCTGTTCATGCTCGGTCGCGATGCCGAGGCCCGCGATGTGAATCGCTGCAGCCTCATGCGCGCGGAACGCATCCTCGCCCTCAATCCCGCGGATGGTCGCGTGCTGTCGCTCGGATCGGGCGCCCTGCATGCCGATGGCCAGACGACTCGCGCAATCGAGTGGGCGCAACGTGCATTGCAGCTGTATCCGGACGACATGAGCGCACTCATGAACGCAACCTGCCTGATGGCGAAGCTCGGCAGGAAGGAAGAGGCCCTGTCGTATCTCGAGCGGGCGCTCGGCCGCGGCTGGGGCAAGCGCGACTGGATCGAACACGACAGCGACTACGACAGCCTGCGCGACGATCCGCGCTTTCAGGCATTGCTGGCAAAGCTGAAGTGAGCCGGTGTATGGCCTACGGCGGCATCGAGCGATTGACGTGACTATGTAAAACACAGCCGC
>CAZBKC010000024.1:10215-18510 GCA_964492345.1 uncultured Steroidobacter sp.
TATTGCAGTCGCGGGGACGAACGCGATCACAGTGCTGGCAGATTGCGGCATTCCACGCGAACCGGCGGTATCGTTGCGTGGCATCATCGCCGCGTCGGACCGCGCGGAGATGCGTGACATAACCCGACGCAGCGGTGTCGCGTCGCTGGCTTAACAAGAGGTGGCCTATGAACCAGTCAGGGGACAATCGTTTCTCCGCGGACGCGGAGCTGGAAGTCGAGTTGAGCGCATTCGACCTGCTCGGCCTCACGCCGGCATCTCCCGCCGAATCCGCCGCTGTCGACGCACCCCGGATCGCAACGGTAACCGTGAATCCCGCAGCGAACGCCGCACAGGTCGCAGCGCACCGATCGATGCGGCTGAAGTCGCCGCGCACGATGGGCATCGCCGCGATGGCACTCGTGTCACTGATCGCCATCGTCTCGGTGGCTGAACTCGCACCGCCACAGCGAGCCATCGAACGCCCGGTCTCGAACTGGTCGCCCGTTCCCGATCCGGTCGTGACCGAAGTCGAAGAACCCCCACCGCCGACCCTGTTCGCCAATCCCTTCGACGCCAGCGAAGTCTTCGAACTGCCGCCGGGCCTGAGCAGGGACGAGGCACGCGCCATGGTGGCGGACCTCCTGCTCAAGCGCGCCAGCGAACGACAGGTGCTTTCGCACCATCGCGGCTGAGTTCTTCCGGACATGGATGCGGACCGCTGCGTTCACTATCGAACTCTCATCCGGAAAGCGCCTTCTCGACGTCCGCATGTTCGAACGCGGAACTCATCCGATTGCATTCAGCAGCAGGGATTCCGTATGAGCCTGCCACAATGCGCCAGGCAGCCACCGCACGCCCTACCTCTGCGGCTATCGTCCGAGCCTGAATTTCGCTCAGTTCGAAGTACTCAGCCACAGAGAGCGCAAGATCGATGGATGCACTCTGATCGTCTTCGTCAATGGCCGTCGAAAGCACACGCGGTTTCACATCGACCGGCATCGGATTGAGATCGTACGCCGGCGAAAGTGCCCAACCCTGCGTGCCCGTGTAAACAAAGCCGTGATTGCGCATGTGGTCGTCGACATTCGAGATCAGCAGGGTAAAGACGATGCGCCGCCAGAGTTCATGCATGTCCTGGACAGGCCGGGCACCGTGCTGACGTAGCGCATCGACCATCTCGAGATAGCTGCGCGTTTCGTTGTCTTTTGCGCTGAGCATGCTCATTGCGGACAAGAACGGGATGCGCTCTTTTCCACTGCGATCAAACCGGGAGACGATCAGGACATCCTTGCCTGCTATGGTTTCGAGGCGAAACCTCGGCACATTGATCCCCGCCTTCGCTGCCAGGGACAGGGCGGTTGCTTCCCATGCGACAGTTCGCCATTCATCCTCCTTGTGCGGAAACTTTGCGATGGCGAGACTTCCATCGTTCTCGCGCACCGATGCCTTGGGACGCGCTCCGCCAAGAGAGGAGCCGGGCGCGAAAAGCACGCGCAGATCTTCGTCGTCTTCGTCTTCGTTGATGACCCGTTCCGCTGCAACCAGCAAGCGCGGCAGTTCGACGAGAGGTGGAACGGGAGTTTGCCGAGTTTCGGCAAGGAATGGCGCGTCCGGCCTGGATGCAAAGCGCAGCGCTCCCTGTCGAACCTCATCATTCACCATGAGCAGGAAGTCGATCTCGTACAGGGTCCGCGGCGCTTCGCCGGCAGTTGCTGCACGTCGTCGTTCCCTTCGGCGCATCAGCATGCGGCCCCAGCGATCGGGGGCGGAATCACCAATGGCACCGAACAGCGCACGATCTGTCGCCGTATGAAATGCACCGCCGCCGAGCTGGAGAGCGGGCTCGAGCGCGTATCGCTCAGCGGCGCTCAGCCAGGCTCTGTCGTATTCAAAAGAGGCGCTCTCCTTGCCTCGACGCAAATGAGCCCACAGACGACCGACCAAGGTCGGAACACCGTGCAGATCGGCGTAGACGAGAACTTCGGTATCCATCACGACGGTCCAACTGGATCGCGTCGCTTGCGCGTGCGAATGCGCTTCGGCAATTGCTCTTCGACCAGTGCCAGCCCCTGCTCGTCATTCCTGATGTCCGCAAGATCGCCAAGCCGATCCGCCATGCCGAGGACGAACAACACGGTGGCCGTGATGCCGATGGAGACCCCGGGATCGCCGCCTTCGAGCTTGACGAGTGTGGTGCGACTGATCGACGCACGCTCCGCCACCACCGCCGCCGGAATCCGCCGCCGCAGACGAGCGTCCCGGATGTCGTGGCCCAGCTTTCGAAGTGCCCGGGTAACCGGCAGCGGATAGCTGGAGAGCGCGGGTGATATGGCTTTAACGTTCATTTAAATGAACCTTACTATTAATAAGGTTCACTATAATGAACATTATATTCCGTAGCAATACCTAGGTATGCCGATACCCGATGGCGTCCAGTCCGTTTGCGACGTTGGACACTCGGCTCGCGAGGGCTCCGGGACCGACGTGCGACTTCCTGGTTCCGCGCACCAGATGATCCGCTGGCGAGTTCGAGTTCGGTTGTCCACAGAGCGCCTTTGCAGCGCAAGGTCCCGGGATTGCAGGAAAATCTATTCGCGACCGGATTCAGCATCGACCCCAGCCTTCGAGCGAATTGCGATGAAAATTTCTCTCGCAAGAATCGGAAACGCCGATCCTTGAAACTCCCCTGGTCTGCCATGTATCGAACAGTGCCTGCCTGCGTTCGAGGAGGCGATCGTGATACTCGTAGAGCATGAATGTCGATTGCACGATCGCCCCTTGTCGCGGACGCTCCATGCGTAACTGCGAAAGCTTCAAGCGGGCGATGCATCCGTCCACCACATCTTCGCAACGATCCTCAGGAAACAGCGACAGCGTGCGTGGTTGTCCCATCGTCGATGCGGATCCAATGGTCTACTGAACAACCACCGGCTAAAGCCGGCGGGTTCGGAGTACGGCTCAAGCCGGGTAATAGTCGGCCGTCCGGCCGACGCGCGCTCAGTCAGTTCGGATGAAACTCTTTGACCAAGGGGCCCTTCCAGCAGCTGCGGTTCCCGCAAGACCCGAGATATCCGGAACGTCCCGAACAACGCCACCGCGAGTCGAGACCTCAGCACTCGCCACCACTGGAGTTCCCGTCGCCTGAAGGCGAGGGGTTTACGGATCCCCAAGGGGCGGACTCTAAATTAGATCGCAGCATCATTCTTCGACCACACCCACCGCGTACAAATAAGTTGATCAATTTTTCCGGCGCGTCGGCAGAATTGCGTAGTTCCAATCACCATGGAATTTGTCGGGTCGAACATGCAGTGCGTCGATCTGTGCATCGCTCACCGTCACGCCGGTTGGGTAATTCCCCCGGTCAAGTTCAGCGCGGATTCTCAAGCCGGTCTGCGTCGTGGTTTTGGCAATCAAGTTGACGATGACCTCATGACTGACCAATGGTTGGCCGCGCCAGTTTTGCGTGATGTGGCAGAACATGCGGTGTTCGATCTTGTTCCACTTGCTGGTTCCCGGTGGGAAATGACTCACGTGAATCGGCATGCCCAGGCGGATCGCCAACTCCTGCGGCGCGACCTTCCACACCGACAGCGGCTGCCATTGCTGCCACCGCCGTCGGCGGTGATCAGCAATTGTTTGGCACGCGGGTAGCGTTGGGCGCCCATCTTCTGCCACCACCGACCGATGGCTTGCACCGCAAAGCGAGCCGTATCGTGATCAATCCCGACACTGATCCAGCCCTCGTTCTGGCTCAGGTCATACACCCCGTAGGGGATGGCTTTGCCCAGCTGTTTGTCCATGAAGTCATGCACCTTGACCTCTTCGGGCTCGCCCTTCGGTCGCCACTCGCGCCCGGCGTTTTTAAACGGGCCAATCAGCTCTTTTTTCTTCGTGTCCACCGAGATCACCGGCTCACCGCGCTGCTGAAAGCGCTGCACCTGCACGTTGATATGCTCAAACTGAGCATTGCGATCCGGGTGCGAAGCGCCTTCCTTCGTCTTGCGGTTGCCCTGCAAGCTGTAGCCGTCTGTTTTCAGCAGGCTACTCACCGTGCGCGGGCTGATCGCATGTCCCTGCCGAGTCAATTCAAAAGCCAGCCGGGTAGTGCTCTTGCACGTCCAGCGCAGTGGCGACATCGGATCGCCCCGACTCACCGGTTCCACCAACGCTTGCAGCACCTGCAGCAGTTCCGGATCGGATTGGATCAGCGCCTTGCGACCACCGCCAGGCTTGCGAAGAGGCGCGCTCACGACAGCCCGCCGCTTGCCTTTGCGCTGCGCTGTTTCCGCTATCCCTTTGCGGATCGTGTTGCGCGACATTCCCGTCGCTTCGCACACCGCGCTCAGGCCACCCCAGCCATAGCTCTGTGCTTCGCTTGCCGCCCACTGCCGCCGCATCCGCTCATCCATCAAGGGCGCCAAAGAGCGATACCGCGATTTGATCTGACGCACCAACGTTGCATCGTGCATGGGTGCATAAAACATACTCGCAATTATTGGTCAACTTATTGTTGCGCGATTCCTTAGCACCCAGTGACGCCACGACTGGCCCTCCAATGCAACTTCTCCTGCGAGACAATACTCTCCCTTATGCTTGTCTGCGCTACTGGTGCTCGATGCTAGAAAAAATCGGTGTACCAGTGCTTGTACTCCTCATGACCCGGGACGTCGCGGGCATTAGCCACCCCATCGATTACCACCTGCACGACAGCTGGCTTACCGCTGGCCAAGGCGCGCGCAATTGCCGGCGCAATATCTTCCTCGCGCTCGACATACTCACCGTGCGCGCCAAAGCCCTCGGCAATTTTGTTGAGTCGCAGCTGGTTGCCCCAATGTGCTTCGGTTTCAAGTGAGTCGGGACCGAATGTACCTCGGTAGCCGCGCACCTCGAGTCCCCACGCGTAGTCACAGCCTACGATGCAGATCACAGGGAGCTTCTTACGTACAGCCGTTTCCAGCTCCGAGATATGGAACAGGAACGCAGAGTCGCCGCTAATCAACACGACGCGTCGCTCATTGCCCACGACGATCTGCGCGCCGATCGCGTAGGGCAAACCCGTTCCTAGATGGCCGAAATTCTGGTTCCACAACGAGTCATGCGGCGTCACCTGTGCACACGTCCATGTGTAGATGCTGATGGCACCGCCGTCGCGGACGAATACTGCGTCCTTTGGGATTGCACGCGTTGCCTCGATCATGAAGCGCGCTGGGTGGATCTGTGCTGTACCGGTCGGCGCGGACTCGACGAATTGAGCTCGCCATTCCGCGTGAAGCTTCACCCACGAGGCGAGCTGAGGCGGGCGTGCCCGCGGTGATCCCTTCAGTGCCGTCAACAGCTGCGGCAGCACATCTCGCAGATCCCCGACCAACGGCACGTCGATGGGCCGATTCACTCCAATGGCGAGCGAGTCGCTTTCCACATAGATCCACTTGCGGTCTGCATTACCTTGAGCCCAATGGCCACCCACACCGCTTTGCACCGGCTCGCCTATTTCGGTGCCTACTGCGATAACCAGATCGGATTGCTTCACTGCATCGATACTGGCTGGGGTGAAGCCAAACGGGAAAGTGCGATCCTCGAGGCCTGCGGGAAACGAGCTCACAGGGTAGGTATGAAGGATCGGGCACTCCAGGACGCGGGCCAACGCACCGACGGCATCATGCGCGCGTGCGGAGAAGGCCCCCTGACCTACGAGCAGCACCGGCAGCCGTGATGCGCCGATCAGGGCAACTGCCTTCGCGATTGCTTCCGCGCTCGCTTCCTGGCGAACGATACGGTAGGCCTCCGGCAGCGGTGGTGGCGGCAGCTCCACCTCCGCGTGCATCGAGTTCATCGGCACCTCGACGTACACGGGCCCAGGGCGTCCCGACAACGCACGGCGAAGCGCCTCGTGCATGATCTCGTCGGTCTGCTCCGGATACTCGATGATCCCTACATACT
The DNA here is from genome assembly GCA_964492345.1 of uncultured Steroidobacter sp. Taxonomy (GTDB): domain Bacteria; phylum Pseudomonadota; class Gammaproteobacteria; order Steroidobacterales; family Steroidobacteraceae; genus Steroidobacter. Next base: position 16,138 of record CAZBKC010000024.1, read on the forward strand.
TCACTGCCTCCTCATAGTAGCGCCACTGCGGTGTGTACTGAATGCGCCCTCGACGAACCCGTTGGGCGGCAATCTGTTTGCGCTGACCACCAATGAAAAGGACCGGAGCACCCTCCTTCGCCGCATTGATTACCGCCGGCACGAGATTCGCGACCCCTGGTCCTTGATTGCCGACGACGACGGCCGGCCTGCCTGTCATCCGCCACATACCCTCTGCCATGAATGCGCCGGCTTCTTCGTGGTGGGGAGCGATCACGCGCCAACCCCGCTGCTCCGCGGTCGAAAACATTCGAAAGAAGCTCGGATCGGGTATCCCGAAGAGTGTCTTTATGCCTTCGACCTCCAACAGTTGCAGGATTCGCTCAGAAACATACATGACGACAATCCCCCTTCATTCAACTAGTACGGAATCCAGTACGGGTAAGTGATGATTCGTCATGGCTCACGGGGCGAGCGCGAACGCGTACTGCTCACCTACTCGATCTCATTGCTTGCCATCGATCACCACCGACGTGAACTCGCCCGATGCAAGTCGATGCGGTAGGGCCCGTTGATACGCATCGCTGCGGTACCACTCAAGGGCGTCGCTCATGGTGGGGAACCGCATGATCACAATTGCCTCGGGGATCGGTCCCTCCAGCGATTGAAATTTCGATGTCTTGGAGGAGGCAACAATCTCGAGCTTCGAAAGCGGTGCCCCACGAGACAGTGCTGCGTACTGCTGCAACCCGGATACATCCGTGGTCGTATTACGAATCATCACCACATAAGCCGCCATTGTTACCCCTCCGCGTAGTCCAGTCGTTTCCGTACGGCACCGCAACGGTGATCGCTCACGGACCCCCTGCGCTCCGACGACCCGTGCATCGTGATCGGCCACGCATAGTTGCGAGCGGGGAATCAGATGGAACAACGACTCAACCGGCTTCACGCTGTCCGTCCGAGTACCTCACGAGAGCACTTCGCCGGCACCGACAGACGTGTCCCCGCTAGCGCAGGGGGAGGCAATCGGTTTGGTCTGCGCAAGCGATGTCCCGAAACTGTGAAAGCCGGTGGCGTGCAGGCCGCCCAAGCCTCCGCACACAAACACGAGCAGGTCCTTCGGCTCTGGTGTCGCATAGACCCGGCCATCGGACCGGATTCGCTCTTGCTGCTCCAACTGCCGACGATGCAGCACTTGTAGCTGATTGGCGTCGACGCTCGCGAACTTCCACAAGTATTCCTGTACATCCTCAATGGCCGGTATGTCACGAGCGATGATCTCGGCGCAGATCGGGTTGATCGCAACCAGTAGCTCGCTGAAAGGCACTGCGCCGGAGAATGCGTTGCATCCCGGATAGGCCAGCGATCGGCCGATCATCTCGATGAAGTCCTGCGCCTTGTGCGAGGTTGTGTCGATGATGTTCATCGTGCCCATCGTGCCGAACGATGTGACCGCGTTGCCCTTGACACCGCGACGCTCGGACAGCGACGCCCACGGCGAGCGTTCCTCCCACTCACCGGTGATCAATCCCGCAACCCGACCGGGCGAACCGAAGGTGGTTTGCGAGCTGATGCCTGGGACTTGGCCAGCCACATTTCGCATGAGCAACCGCATCGCGCGTCCTATGGCAGCAGCCTTGCTGGCAACGCCGCCCAGGCAGCCATATTCAAACGGAATGCCGAGTTCCTGGCGGATCGGGCCGTTGACAACAAAGGCAGGATAGACCGGCGCCGTCGTCGCATTGACGCCATACAACTCAAAATCTGGATCGGCAATCGACATGATCGCGGCGATGAGCAGTTCGAGCGACTGTGGCGGCGCCCCCGCCATTACTGCGTTGATCACCACTTTCTCGACCGTGCATTCCACTTGCGACGGTGGCAGCAGCGCGACTACCTCATCAGGATAGCGATCGTTCTGGGCGAGAAAACCGCGAACACGCGCATCGGTCGGCGGAATGAGCGGCAATCCATCCCCCCAGCCTTGCCGCATCGCGAATTCGGTAAACGCCTCGGTGTCCAGAGCGACTTCATAACGGCGGCTCGCAAGCCAGTCGACTTCGCAGCCTTCGGGCCCACAGTCACGACTGATCAGCCGCCTTGGCGTCGGCGCCCCGCGATGAACACTGGGTTTGATCAGTTCGACAGTCATGCGGCGTGATCCTGTTTTGGCTTGAGCTGTGCACCCATCGTCTGCAGTACTGCGTCGAAGTGCGCGTCCCCGATCGTGACTACCTCCTCGCGAAGTCGCTCGTTGAGCGGATAGGGCAGCACGTGCACGCGCAAGCCAGATCGTCCGCCGCGGGCCGCAATTTCGCGGGCGAAGGTTTCGAAGTTCTTGGTCGCAATCGCCGTCGTCGGCATTACGGCAGCGAGTGCCGGACTGTCGAC